>CAZMFD010000018.1:2265-4393 GCA_964565445.1 uncultured Geobacteraceae bacterium | reverse complement strand
ACCACCAGGGATTTGTGTTGGATACAACAGTGGGCGATATCGAGCTTATGCAACAGATAAGCGACCAATTTGCTGTCACTGCCGACACATCGTGACAGAGTGCGAAGACTGCGTTCCTGATCAACCTGCCGCGCCATCTGCTTGAGCAGGTTGCCGTAGAAGCGGGCGTCACTCTGCAGCAGACGACGGAACCATTCCTGTGACCAGAACAGCACCTGTGAGCTGGCAGCACTGACGACAAAACTATTGCAGAAACGACCACTGAGTAGCGATGACAGACAAAAGAAATCACCTGGCAGATAACGTTCGATCAGGAACTCCTGACCATCCGGAGAAACACGCATCATATGCATTTCTCCACTCATGACAAAATGCAAACGGGTTGACAGCTCTTCGGTAGCGATTCGTCCCAGACGTTTTTTGTGGTCCCGACTTCGGGCTGCATCACCTATCTGCGCACAAAAACTATCACCCAACCCCTCCAACAACGGGGCACGGCGCAGACACGCCAGATACCTAATATCTGTTTTCATGACGCAAGCAGCAGCGCTGCCGGGCTATCATTAGCCATTCCGGACATCATCCGCTGGTTGACAGCCTGTCGTTCCGCACTAAAACGCTGATAGAGCCGCAAACTACGTTGCGGTGGCCCATAAACCCGCCACAGGCAACGACCCTGCCAGGGACGACTCTTGGCGGCAATAAAGCCTCTGACATCCTTGGCCGGATAACCAAGAAACATACCGATCTCATTCGGGGATTCTTCAACCTGAAACACCTTTTGCATATGCGCCATGGCACTATCAATGGTCAAAGGTTGCGGGTAACCACACCCTGTCAGAAAGGATTGCATCGTCCGGCTGGACAGTCGTTTGGTCAACAGCTCCGGACGATAAAACAATAAGGAGACCCCATCGGTATCAGAGCGTAGGGTAACAACCTGTATTGCCGCATCCTGGAGCACCTCCTCACCATATTCATGCCAGAGATGGTACATGCAGCGACCACAGGGCAAAGCTCGTTTCATGATACGGATCAGGTTAGCGGGCTTGACCCCGGCAATCACCTCGGCAGCACTACTCACAACAAAAGCGGTCAGGCATTCGCGCGGGGACGGGTAACGATTAATCAGATCTACCCAGGTTAATTCGCGTTGGGAAAGGGCACGGGTACAGCAAGAGCTGGATGGAGTACTGCCCAAGGTCACGGGGCATGCAGAAACCGTGACATCACCCTGAATATTTTTGATGTTCATTTTCATTAAATCCATATACTGATGACTGCTTTCATCGCCAGCAACCTAACGAGGGGGTTAAAAATCAGTATCTGTTCAGTTCTATCCTTGCCACAGGGTCCCCGACCCAGTGCTGAACTGATACAAAAGCTTATTACTATTCAACGACAATCTAATTTGATTATCACTTTCAAAAATACAGCAAGCAGACGATTATTGCAAAGCTTTTTGACACCCTTTGAACTCTTAACGGGGTCAGTATACCTGGCCACAGGACAGGGTCAGGTTATCTTATTTTTTTGGCAACAGCCTCCTGCATTTGAGCAACTGCAGCCAGAACTTTTTTTACCTGCAGAAAATTGACGATAGAGATAGACAGCAGCCGCGACAACGATAACCAACACAATCAAAGCATCTAAGCTTAACATGGTAAAATCTCCTTTCATTAGTCCTTGACCATTCTCCTTTCCAAATTTAAATCAGTAAGCGACTGCTCAGCTGAAACACCAGAACCGCCAGAGCAAACCCCAGAGCTGTATTAAAAATGGTGGAAAAGATCGCCCAGCGCCATGAGGATTCCTTTGCCATAGCGACAACGGTAACAAAGCAGGGTGCGTAGATCAGTACGAAGACGATCAATGACAGAGCCGTCGCCCGGCTCCAGTTCGGATCAGCAGCAATCTGACTGGACAGAGACCCGGTTTCTTCCGGATCGACTTCCCCCAAAGAGTAGGCAGTACCAAGGGTTGAAACGACTACCTCTTTGGCGGCAAAGCCCCCGACCAGCGCAATATTTGTGCGCCAGTCGAATCCGGCCCACTGACTGATCGGCTCAAAAAAACTGCCGACCCGGCCGGCCAGGGAATGTTGTAATGCTGCCTGGGCTTCACGATT
>CAZMFD010000018.1:0-2165 GCA_964565445.1 uncultured Geobacteraceae bacterium | reverse complement strand
AACTGCCGACCCGGCCGGCCAGGGAATGTTGTAATGCTGCCTGGGCTTCACGATTGTCAATCTCGATCATCTGCTGCTCACGCTCTTCCTCGTTAAGGACAGCAGTCATGGCCGCCTCGCGCTCAAGCCCAAACCCATCAGCCGCCTCCTCCGGTAGACCGGGAAAGGTCATTGCCGCCCAGAGCAGAATGGAAACAGCAAGAATGACGGTTCCGGCCTTTTTGATATATTGCCAGACGCGCTCCCAGGTGTGGATCAACACTCCCTGCAGAGTCGGCATACGATAAGGGGGCAGCTCCATGACAAAAGGGGTCGGTTCACCTTTGATCAGGGTCGAACGTAGAAACCAGGACACCAGCAGCGCCATCATCCAGGCGAACAGGGTGATCAGGAACATGATCTGGGCCTCATTTTCACTGAAGAAGGCCGCAATTAACAGCAGAAAGACCGGCAGTTTGGCGCCGCATGGCATGAATGGTGCGGTGATCAGGGTTGCCAGTTTTTCCTTCGGGCTACGCAAGGTGCGGGTTGCCATGACTCCGGGAACTGCGCAACCGCCCATGATTCCGCCGGAGATGATAAAAGGCATCGCCGAGCAACCGTGCAGACCGAAGATGCGCAGCACCCGGTCGAGCATGTAGGCCACGCGCGCCATGTAACCGGAATCTTCCAGAAAGGAAATCAGCAGAAACATGACGGCGATCAACGGCACGAAGCCCATCACCCCACCAACCCCGTCGATGATGCCCGAGACAACCAGGGATTGAAGCAGCCCGTCCGGGATGATAGCTGTGGTCGCCCCACCAAGCCAGCCGAAGAAACCCTCCAGCCAGCCCATGGGGATCTCTCCCAGGGTAAAGGTGATATGGAACATGGCGTAAAGAATTGCGAGCATGATGATCGGGCCCAGCATCCGGTTGGTTAACACGCTGTCGATCCGGGTCGACTGATCGATGCGCTCGTGGCGAGAAGGCTGATGGATGAGAACATCCTGACGCAGAATTGAATTGATCAGTCCATAGCGATAATCAGCAATCAAGCCCTCTGGGGTCATGTTCAGGGTTTTTTGACAATGTTCGGCGGTTTTTTCAACGATTTGTTCCAGTTCTTGGGCCAAACTGCCAAGCTTGCGACCGGCGGCCAGAATCTCTTCGTCACGCTCCAGATACTTAAGAGCGATCCAGCGTGCGGGGTAACGATCGGTCAAAAAGGCGGCTCCTTCAATTTTTTCGACCATCGTCACCAGCGCCAGGTCCAGATCGGCACCATAAGAGATTTCCAGCGGCTCCCACTTTCCGCCACTTTTAATCCGTGGATGATCCAGCGCCGCCTGGATAGCCGCCTGCTTCCCCTGGCCTGAACGAGCTACAGTTTTAACGACCGGACACTTCAGCAGTGACGACAATTTACTGACATCAATCCGTAATCCTTGCTTATTCGCTTCATCCATCATATTCAGCGCAAGCACCACTGGGATGCCGATTTCAAGAAACTGCACCGCCAGATAGAGATGCCGCTCCAGCCGGGTCGCGTCCAGGATGTCGATGACGATATCCGGACGTTCATCAATAACCACCTGGCGCGCCACCAGCTCTTCCTGGGAATAGGAAGACAATGAATAGCAGCCGGGCAGGTCAATAACCTTCACCCTGGTCTCATTCTGATTGAGGTGTCCCTCCTTGCGTTCGACCGTAATGCCCGGATAATTACCAACCCGCTGACGTGCTCCGGTCAAGGCATTGAACAGGGTCGTTTTACCGGAGTTGGGATTTCCCGCTAGGGCAATGGTAGCAGTGTTACTCATGAGATTCCTCCATGGCTTCCACCATAACGCAGTCAGCTTCGTTATTACGCAGGGTCAGGGTAAAATCGCGCAACCGCAAGGCAACCGGGTCCCTCAGAGGAGCCCGCCCGACCACCTTGATTTCGGTACCGGGAATCAACCCCATATCACGCAACCGACGGCTGGTTTCACCGGTCGCGGTAATCGCGCTGATACGGGCTTTCTGGTTGACCGCTAAGTTTCTGATAGAATGTTTCATTGCGTTTATCCTTTATGGTGATCAACAGCACTTAAGGGCTGTCGAGAACAACATGTGCCTGATTGTTTCAGCCACAAAACAAATCAGGCTGACATTTTTGATAGGCGCCACTATAACTACGCC
>CAZMFD010000017.1:14635-48783 GCA_964565445.1 uncultured Geobacteraceae bacterium | reverse complement strand
CTTCAGCGATCAGAACCGCATTGCCGCGCTTACCGGTAATTTGCACAGGCTCATGGGATTCGGAAACTTCATCGAGAAGCTTATAGAGACTTTTCCTTGCTTCAGTAGCGGTTATTGTAGTCATTTTCTTCCTCCTCTCCGGGGTACGTAAAAGCGTACGCCAACTGGAGTTGATAGTCAACTAAAACAGAGCTCAAAAAAACATTGGTGTTTAGCGCCAACAACAGAACCATGTTTCCCATAAATCATTTTGGATTGAATGGATGGTGTGAATTTTGTCTGAGTGCGGTCTTCCCACAAACCCTGCAATTCAGGTCACCTATGATTTAGTTGGCACCGAAGGTCAAATGTTCCCTTTTTTGCAAGCAAATTTTAGCAAATTTTATTTGGCACGGATTTTCACTTCACAACTGTTTGAAAATACGTGGGCACCGGCCCAAAACAGACCGAATGTCAAAAAAGGAGTGACCATCGGTTTTTAAGAAACGGCAAGATCTGAGAGCCGACGGTCAAACCCAAAAAACATGGGCACAAACTGGGCACAGAATGGGCACAAATGAAAAAAGCACCCAACCGAAACCGGCTAAGTGCTTGATTTTATGGCGGGGCTGACGGGACTTGAACCCGCGACCTCCGGCGTGACAGGCCGGTGTTGTAACCGACTCTACTACAGCCCCTTAAAAATGGTGGGCGAAGAGGGGCTCGAACCCCCGACATCCTGCTTGTAAGGCAGGCGCTCTCCCAGCTGAGCTATTCGCCCGATGTTGTGAACAATCTGAAAATGGCGGGGCTGACGGGACTTGAACCCGCGACCTCCGGCGTGACAGGCCGGTGTTGTAACCGACTCTACTACAGCCCCTCTTCAGACAGAAACAGGAAGCTTGAGTGCGCCCTGACGGAATAACATGCCGGACGGCAAATGCTTCCTGTTCCTTATATACTTTTAAAACCTTACCAGCGTCACAAACAACAATTAATTGACGCTGTCTTTCAATGCTTTGCCGGCCTTGAACTTGGGAACCTTGGCGGCAGCAATTTCAATCTTTTGTCCGGTTTGTGGATTCTGCCCTGTGCGTGCAGCACGATCACCAACACTGAAGGTACCAAAACCAACCAGCGCAACCTTGTCACCAGACTTAAGTGCTCCTGTTACAGTTTCGATGAATGCCTTAAGTGCTTCTTCAGCATCAGATTTGCTAAGTCCAGCTTTTTCTGCCATTGCGTTGACAAGATCCGCTTTAGTCACGGGATACCTCCTTGGTGTTTGATTAATGTGATCTGTCCGAAAACGCGTAAGGTATATCAGGTTTGCGAAAAAAGTGTCAAGCTCTTTTTCCCGCCACCACCGGGTTTGAAGAAGTTTTGCAACTTACCTATCAGCTTGAGTTTTAATTCTCCGTCGCGGGGAGCAGGGCCAAGGCAAGAACCTGATCCATATTTTCCACTGTTTCCACCTCGATACTTTTCAACAGTTCCTGCGGCAGATCCGCCAAGTGCTTGCGGTTATCTGCGGGGATAATGACCCGTGCAATGCCTCCACGCCGTGCAGCAAGGACCTTATCCTTCAGTCCGCCGATCGCCAGCACCCGCCCGCGCAGGGTAACCTCACCGGTCATTGCCACTTCTTTGGTGACCCGGCGACCACTTAAGGCGGACGCCAACGCGGTAGCGATGGTGATGCCGGCGGAAGGCCCATCCTTAGGTACGGCTCCCTCCGGCACATGGATGTGAATATCAAGGGTAGAAATCACGTTTTCTTCAAGGTCCAACTCGCGCCAGCGTGAACGGATATAACTTAAAGCGGCCTGAGCGGATTCCTGCATGACCTCACCCAGTTGTCCGGTAATAATAAGTTTGCCCTGTCCGGGGAATGTTGTTACCTCAATAACCAACAATTCTCCACCGGTTTCGGTCCAGGCCAGTCCCGTAGCCAGCCCGACCTGATCCTCTTTTTCCCGTAATCCATACTTGAATTGTGCTACCCCAAGAAATTTACTGATCTGCTTATCTGTCACCCGGAAGCGCTTTTTCTTTCCTTCGAGTAACGCCCTTTTAGCCAGTTTGCGCATCACCGCGGCGATTTGGCGATCAAGGCTGCGAACGCCGGATTCACGCGTATAATGGCGGATAATTTCGTAGAGAGCCGCGTCGGAAAACAGGATTTGATCAGCCTTCAAGCCATGGGCCGCAATCTGCTTTTTCAGCAGGTAGCGGCGCGCAATGTGCAACTTCTCTTCTTCGGAATAACCCTCAATACGGATCACTTCAAGGCGGTCATGTAAAGGCCGTGGTATGGAGTGAAGGCTATTGGCAGTTGCGACAAAAAGAACACTTGACAGATCGTAATCGAGATCAAGAAAATGATCGACAAAAGTATTATTCTGTTCAGGGTCAAGCACTTCCAGCAGAGCAGACGATGGATCACCGCGAAAATCAGTGCTCATCTTATCGATCTCATCCAGCATGAACACCGGATTTTTCACCCCGGCCTTGCGTAATCCCTGGATAATCTTCCCCGGCATGGCGCCAATATAGGTACGCCGATGACCCCGTATTTCGGCCTCATCACGAACCCCGCCAAGAGACATGCGGACGAACTTTCGTTGCAGCGCCTTGGCAATTGATTGTCCCAGAGAGGTCTTGCCAACACCAGGCGGTCCCACCAGACAAAGGATCGGACCTTTAATTTTTTTAACCAGTGCCTGTACTGCTAGATATTCAAGAACACGTTCTTTAACCTTATACAGACCATAGTGATCCTCATCAAGTATCTGTTCAGCTTTCACCAGATTATGGCGATCACGGGTACCCTTGTCCCAGGGCAAAGACAATAACATTTCGATATAATTACGCACTACGGTAGCTTCCGCCGACATCGGTGACATCATTTTGAGCTTGCGAATCTCGGCCCGGGCCTTGGTCTGAGCCTCTGTTGACATCTTTTTATTGTCAACCTGCTGTTCAAACTGCAGAAGTTCCTGTTTAAAATCATCCTGCTGGCCAAGTTCTTTCTGAATAGCCCGCATCTGTTCATTGAGGTAGTATTCCTTCTGAGTGCGTTCCATCTGACTTTTGACCCGACTCCGCACCCGCCCTTCAATCTGCAGGATTTCCGTCTCCTGTTCCAGCAATACCAGCAGATGCTCGAGTCGTCGCGCTGAATCGAGAATTTCCAGTACTTCCTGCTTTTCCGCTATAGTCACCTGGAGATGACCAGCCACCGTGTCGGCAAGGCGCGATGGGTCATCAATTCCGGCAATAGTGGCACTGACTTCAGGCGGGATTTTTTTATTTAAAGTAATATAGGTCTCAAATGCACTGATCACCGCCCGCATCACGGCTTCTAACTCCGCAGATCGGATCGAAACATCTTCCAACAATTCAGTGATCACCACCCGATGGAAATCTTTGCCCGGCACAAAAGATTGAATCCCTGCGCGCTGGACTCCTTCAACCAGAACCTTCACCGTACCATCGGGCAGCTTGAGAAGTTGGACAACCTTTCCCAGGGTCCCAAGCGAATAAAGATCGTCTCTAGCAGGATTATCGTTGCGCGGATCTTTTTGGGTGGTCAAAAAAATCAGCTTATCAGCGTCTTCCACAGCACTTTCGAGGGCACCGATTGAAAGGGGTCGGCCAACAAAAAGGGGAACAACCATAAAAGGAAAAACAACGATATCGCGTAGCGGTAACAATGGATACGGCTGTTGATGAGTAGCGTGCAGATAGTCATCCGACATATTTTTACCTCTACAGACAAAAGAAGCGCAGACGCCAAAAAAAGGGTCTGCGCTTCAGATAATCAAACACAAGTGATTCCAACATAGAAAAGAATGAGACGTCAGGCGCTTTCAGCCACATCGTAAAGGACAATCGGCTTGTTCCCCTTGGTAATCACTTCTTCATTGAGAACAACTTCTCTGACGCGATCCTGTGAAGGGATCTCGTACATGACCTCGAGCATGGAATTCTCCAGTACCGAGCGCAAGCCCCGGGCACCGGTCTTACGTGCCAGGGCTTCCTTGGCGACCGCGACCAGAGCACCATCGCTAAACTTGAGTTTGACATTTTCCATATCAAACAAGCGCTGGTACTGTTTGACCAGGGCATTCTTGGGTTCACGTAGAATCTGAATAAGGGCTTCTTCATCCAGCTCGTTCAAGGTTGCAATCACTGGAATCCGGCCGACAAACTCAGGGATCAAACCATATTTAAGAAGATCTCCCGGCTGGATTTTGGTCAGCAACTCGCCCAGATCTTCCTCTTTTAACGAGCGGACCTCCGCACCAAAACCCATGGCCTTGGAACCGATACGCTTGGTGATTATCTTTTCCAGTCCGGAAAAGGCACCTCCGCAGATAAACAGAATATTGGTGGTATCGACCTTGAGGAACTCTTGCTGGGGATGCTTGCGGCCGCCCTTGGGTGGGACGCTGGCCGTTGTCCCTTCGATGATCTTCAGTAACGCCTGTTGTACCCCCTCACCTGATACATCGCGTGTGATCGAGGGCGATTCGGACTTGCGGGCAATCTTGTCAACTTCGTCTATATAGATGATTCCCTTTTGCGCTTTTTCGAGGTCATAGTCCGCCGCCTGCAACAGACTTAGAATAATGTTCTCGACATCTTCACCAACATAGCCGGCTTCGGTCAAATTGGTAGCATCGGCAATAGTAAAAGGAACATCCAGAACTTTGGCTAACGTCTGGGCAAGCAGGGTTTTACCACTACCAGTCGGACCAAGCAGCAGGATGTTGCTTTTTTGAATTTCGATGTCGTCATTTTTCTCAGAAAATTCAACCCGCTTGTAATGGTTGTATACTGCTACCGCAAGAATTTTTTTGGCGCGTTCCTGACCAACGACATATTCGTCAAGCACGTCTTTGATTTCTGAGGGTTTTGGAAGATTCTTTCCGCCACCAACAGTAGTCTGATCCTGCCGCGCTTCCTCGTCAATAATATCGTTACAGAGTTCGATACACTCATCACAGATATATACCGTTGGGCCGGCAATGAGTTTTTTGACTTCTTCCTGTGATTTTCCACAAAATGAACAGGTCAAATGACTATTTTCTTCTTTTGAACTCACCTAATGTACCTCCGTTACTCCTGATGACCGGGTTTCTTCTTAACAATGTCATCAATGATACCATAATCACGGGCGCTTTCGCTATCCATGAAAAAGTCACGTTCCGTATCCAGAGCTATTTTCTCAAGTTTCTGGCCGCTGTGGCGCGCCAGAATTTCATTCAGGCTTTCGCGCATGCGTAGAATTTCCCGGGCATGGATATTAATATCCGAAGCCTGCCCCTGAAATCCTCCCAGCGGTTGATGAATCATAATGCGGGCATGGGGCAAGGCATAACGCTTACCCGGGGCACCCGCAGCCAGCAGGATTGCTCCCATGCTGGCGGCCTGGCCAATACAGATTGTCGAAACCGGCGATTTGATATACTGCATGGTATCGTAAATGGCCATCCCTGCTGTGACCACACCGCCTGGTGAATTCACATAGAGGTGAATGTCACGATCAGGGTCTTCTGATTCGAGAAACAATAACTGAGCGATAATCAGGTTGGCCATATGATCTTCGATGGCACCGCCCAAAAAAATGATCCGGTCTTTTAACAGGCGTGAATAAATATCGTAGGCACGCTCACCGCGGCCGGTATCTTCAACAACCATGGGCACCAAAGACATGATCAGGACTCCTTCTCTGTGTCTTCAGCATCGTTATCATCCTCAGGAGCCTTCGGCTCAACCTCGGTAATAACGGCGCTATCGAGCAAAAACGTGGAAACCTTTTCCTGCAGCAGTTGCCCTTTAAGACCGCGTAACGCTTGGTCGTTCTCAAAGAATTTCTTGACCTGATCAAGGGGGGTATTGCTCTGCTCGGCAAAATCAGCGAATTTTTTTTCTATCTCGGCGTCATCAATAACAAGTTGTTCCTGTTGGGCGATGGCATCGAGAATCAGCTCGCCCTTGACTTGCTGGGTTGCCATATCCCAGTAGGTCTTGTTGAAACTTTCGTCATTCATGCCCAGCATTTCCAACGACATTCCCTGTGCTTTTAAGCGCTGGGAAAAACTGTCTTTAAGATACATGAGCTGGTTGGTAACCATCCCGTCCGGTACATCAAAGGGGTTCTTTTCCAGCAGGGCATTCATCAGATTTTCCTGCAACTGGTTATCAATCTGTTGTTGCTGCTGGGCCTTTAAGTTATTAAGGGTTTTTTCTTTGAGTTGTTCCAGATTTTCTGCTTCCATCTCTTTGGCGAAATCATCATCCAGGGCAGGAACCTTCTTTTCCTTGATTTCCTTGAGCAGGACTTTAAAAACCGCATCCTTGCCTGCCAGGTTCTCGGCTCCATAGGCTTCGGGGAAGGTGATATTGATGTCTTTTTCTTCATCGCGCTTCATACCGACCAGTTGCTCCTCAAAGCCGGGAATAAAGCTGTTGGAACCGATTTCCAGCTGATAATCCTGTGCGGCTCCGTTTTCAAAAGCTTCGCCATCAATATAACCGGTAAAATCGATCACTACGGTATCATCATCACGGGCACTTTCGGATTCAGCAACAACCAACTGGAGCTTGGACTGGCGCATCTCCTCCAGTTGCTGATCAATAGCCGACTCATCGAAAACAAGCTTCTCTTTTTCGAGTTCAAGACCGGTATAATCTTTGGCTGTCAATTCGGGGCGCACATCGACTTCCGCCTCGTAAGCAAAGGGCTTCCCCTCTTCAATAGCGCCGGTCTGGACAACTTCAGGTTGGGAAACAGCTTCAATCTTGTTATCAATCAGCGCCTTGTAAAGACTGTTGTTAATCAACGAACCAATAGTGTCGTAATGAGCTTTGGGACCATATTGCTGCTCGAGTATCTGTTTAGGCACCTTCCCTTTGCGGAAACCCTTAATATCAGCAGTCTTGGCGATTTTTTTAAAGGCACTGTCCAACTCACTGGCCACAAGATCAGCATCCACTTCGATGGTGAGCTTCTTTTTGATCGGGCTCAAATCTTCAACTGTAACATTCATTGATCAACTGTCCTTCCTGATTTGCAATTCGACATCTTTAAGATATGGGCAATCAACAAAACCCGGTGAATTGAATGAAAAAAAAACTTAAAATGGTGCGAGAGGGGGGACTCGAACCCCCACATCAAAGGACACCAGATCCTAAGTCTGGCGCGTCTACCAATTCCGCCACTCTCGCACAGCAAGGGTTCTTGACAATGACAAGCAACAATGCTCACCCCCCATACCCACCCGGTCTGACGGGCTAACTGAGCGTGGAAGGTGAGCATTGTTCATGTTTAAATGGGGTGAGTGAAGGGGCTCGAACCCTCGACAACCGGAGCCACAATCCAGTGCTCTACCAACTGAGCTACACCCACCAGAAAAACCAGATGACTATAAGAAATCTTAGGTCATCTTGTCAATTCAAAAAGCACCAAAAACAATTTTAGCTTCAATAAATTACAAGCTCTTTTCCGCCATGGCGGTAGAATTCGCATCAGCGGACGACAGGATACGGTGTTTATGAGTTACCTACTTTATAACTGATCCTGATAAGACAAAGCCGCCTTGCGCAGATCCACCGGACGCAGATAGTGATATGGGCGTGCGGTCAAGCGGGTATCACCAGGCAGCAGGGCAAAGCCACTGGTCTCTTCGGCCGTAATGCCACCATGAGTTCCGTTTTCTTCTGCAAAAGTTAGAGCGTTTACGCCATTACACCAGCTCAGCAATATAAAATCACCGGCATCCGGATGCTCGCACAAGCGCAGCAGATCATCACCAAGAGCTTCTATAAATGGATGATCCGCGCCAAACAGATCGGTCAGATCCTCCGGCAACCGAAATTCGGCGGTTGCCGTGGTGGCGCAAAATCTGCCGGACGCACTGCGCGTCAAGACAACAGGAACTTGATGGACCCTTGCCAGTTCTGAAGCAATGCCCGATTTCTCTTCGTGCGTTATTTTTTTTGCCATATAAATGTGAGCAACTGGACCCATGGCAGTCATGATAGGTTGTATATCCTCGGGAATATAGCCATTTCCGTCAATAACAGAGAACAGGCGTTGGATGGTGTTACCACCGAGAAACCGAATGCGCCGGGTTTGAACACTAGCGGTACTTTCAGCATGAATAGTCTCAGGTGCGATATCCATTTTATCAAAAGTTTTCTTGACTGCCTGTTCCAGTGAATACCCCTGAACCTGATGATAAGGACAAGCCCTGACCTGTCCATGGTCAGAATAGATCCAGACTGCATAATTCCGCCATGGAGCGCGGTTGGCAGCTCGCCATAAACGGGCGATAGCGTCGTCAATGCCCTTGAGAGTCCAGTGGGCGAAAAGAGAATCAGGACCACGGCGATGGGCTTGTTCATCGTAACCGAGGAAATTAACATGGACTACCGGTAAGCCCCGACTGACATCGATCTTGGCGCCAATCACACAGAGTTCACGTAGCAGGATACTGATACCAATCCGTGTCGGAATAAATTTCAATTCTTTGATAAAATCCTGACCACGAACCAGACCGCGGATAAAATCGCGCAACGCCAAACCCAGTTCCAACGGCAGCAACACCGCAACCCTGAGAAAACTATAGAAGTTGGTGATCAGAAAAGCCAGCAACACCAGAGGATTAGCCGCGCGCAGAGCCGCGCCCCAGCCCATCGAAGAGGGGCAGAAGTGCGATTCAGCCGAGCCACCGGTAAAGTTGTCGGAATAGGCGCTACCATCCTTAAGCAATGGTCGATTGCCGGTGTCACAGTGGCGTGATTCAAGCTTTGCAGCGGCTTCCGGTTCATACATGCGGACGATTTGGCCCGATTCTTGATCTCTGAAAGAAAATGCTGGAACCGCACCCTTAACGCCATAAAACAGTTCCGATTGAACCGCCGGCGTGGTCGATGGCAACCCCGAATAGTGGGTGTGGGTCTGGTAGCCTTCACGCCGGATCAAGCGGCGCAAAAAAGGCATTTCACCACGCGCAATTGCCAGTTCAAACTGGCCTTGCGAGAGCCCGTCGACCTGAACCATGACCAGCCCAGGACGCGTCGGTGAGCCTTCAGAGACCGGCAGTTTGAGCAACCGCGTCAGCCAGACACTGCGGCTGAAGCGGCGTCGGACGCTCCTGAGCAGGGATTCCTTACGCGCTCTCATATCAGTTCTTTTCCGCAAAAAGACGGGTATCTACAGCGGCATCACCGGCGCTGGCATAACTTTTCAGAATATCCCATTCAGTTTTGATAAAGGCCAAGACCTCGTCCAGGCTATTTTCATCCTCAGCTTCACCCGGTAGTTGTTTGGTTAGATCTGTGTAACAGGCCAGAGCCGTGGCTGCTGAACGAGGCATGGAAAAATCGTCAGCCGTTGCAAGAGCGGCCTGTTTAAGATCCTGATGTTGCTGCGCAGATTGCTCCAGCATCCACTGCAGGGCGGCGCTGAAGGCTGCTACGGTGGTCTCGCCCAACAAGCGGCCGTTGACTTTGTCTTTCACTACCTCGCGTACTCCCGATGCGTTCAGGGCAACCACCGGCAAACCGGCGGCCATGGCTTCGGTTAATACCATGCCTTGAGTCTCGCTGGTCGAGGCGAAGGCAAAAACATCCATAGCATGCAGGGCGTCGGTCAATTGCTGTTGCTGGAGAATGCCGGCAAAGTGGAGCCGGGATGTCAGTCCCGACTTGTTGAAAGTCTCTCGAATAGCTTCTTCAGAGGGGCCGGTTCCGACCACCAGAAAATGCACAGACTGGTTGTGGCCGGCAAAATCAGCGACTGTCCGGGCCAGAAACTCGAGGTTCTTTTCCGGCGCCAGACGTCCCAGATGACCGACGACGTAGGCGTCTAGAGGGATGTTCAATTGGCGGCGAACAGCAGCACCGTCTCCGCCGGCAAAATTGTCGAGCTGCACGCCGGTTGGCACCACTGAGATCGACGTATTAACGCCACGTTCCAGCAATAGGTCACGGATGCTTTCACTGGGAGCGAAAACCTGATGGGAGAGATTGGCATAGCGGGTGGCCAGTTCAATGACAAAGCGTTTGAGCGCCGGAGAATTACCTGGGACATAGTGGGTATATTGCTCATACAGGGTGTGGTGAGTAAATACCAGCGGCAGACTCCGGTGGCGTGCCAGACGCAAGGCGGTAAGCCCCAGCAAAAAAGGGTGCTGGGAGTGGACAATGTCAGGATTAAAATCATCAACTGCCCTGGTCAAGTGCGGATGAATCGGCAACGCGACGGAAAAATCACTAGCATTGAATTGTTGGATCGCATTGATTCGCACGACATCGCTTTCGTCCTGTGGCATATCAGGAAATTCGGGGGCCACCACCAGCACCCGATGTCCACGCTGGCGGTATTCAGCAATGAACGCTTCCACCGAACGCGCCACCCCGCCAACATGCGGGGTGAAGGTATTGGTGAGAATGAGAATATTCATGTCTCATATTTCCTTTCTGCTTAAAATCATCGATCTGGTACCGGCATCAACAGCTACCCTCTCGAAACCCGGCAAACAAATTTCGATCGGAGGTTCGTCGTCATGCCAGTCACCCTGCCATTCGATCCGTGGTGAGTTGCCGGAATCCGGCGTGATATTCAGGGACAGTGGGCCAAAACTAGTGGGCGCCGGACCAAAATGAATCGGCTGGTTGTGGGCCAGCCAACGCTCAGGAATTCCCGCCCCAAGGATCAGCCGTTCGTCTTCTTCACGGACAAAACAGTTACGCACCATCAAAACCCATTCAGCAGCTGCCCAGACATGGTGGCCATCACCCATACAGCCGCCACCGGTATGCGGATGGACCGCTTCCGGCCATTGCCCGGTTGACGTGGCCAAATCAGCGACGGCATCCATCAGCTCAAGGTAGCGCGGATCACCGGCACGCAACATGATTTGCGCTACGTGCAGGGTCAGGTAGGCATTAAGACCGGAATGGATCATGTCCTGATAGAAGGCCCCATTTACAAAACAGCGCGCGAACAGAAATTCGACACAATCAAGCAGGCGCGGATCATCAGCTGCATAGAGCTGGGTTGGATAACCACAGGCCAGAGAACCGATAGCTCCAGCGTCCAGTCGGCGATAGGGGGACGCCGGCATAGCCGGGCGCTGCAGTTGTTCGGCACAGCCAGAAAGACTGTGCTCCACCGCAAGGGCGAAGGCGTCGGCGTCTTTAGTAAACTCCTGAGCATGGTCAGGGTCAAGCTCCTGCAACATCGCTGCTGCAGCATGCAGGCCGGCAATTCCCCAGAAATCATCCCAATAATAATAATCATTAAGACCCAGGTGCTCAGCACTGAAACCGGCCGGCAACAGCCCGGCATGGGGGCAGTTCTGATCATCAGCAAGACGCTTGCGCATAATCCAACGCGCCCCGTTCTGCACCGGCCCCTTCCAGTTCGGATCAAAGGGTTCTCCGGTCAGTTCGAAATAGCGCTTGAGAATCCACAATACCTGCCCGTTAGAATCCCATTCTCCATCCTGGGAGCGGAAATATCCGAGTACCGTTTGACGCTTCGGGAAACGTGCCAGAGCCCGCTTGGCGCGGCTGGTCAAACCGACACAGAGGAGCGCATGAATAATAAAAGCCGAGTCGCGGAACCAGAAACGTTTATAGGTAAAAGGCCCGGGATACACATCGTCAGGTGAATGCAGAATCAACGAGGTCACAGCGGCATCGTAGAGAAACTGATAGCGCGGCTCCGGACAGGTGAGCTTGCAGACACCGTGCCGCTCCTTATTCCAGGCATCTGGAACCGGAGGTTCCGATGCCGGCGCAACTGCCGTCAGCGGTATGGTGACCGTCATATCAGTTGCGGCGCCTGCTTTGACCGGAAACAGGGCCGCTGCCGTCGCCATCCCGATGTCGCAGCGACCGCTGGTATGCTCGATGCGATCCTGCAGGTGAATGAATACATCCCCTTTGCGGTAATCGGAAACCTGATGGTGGCTGGCCGGGCTGCTGAACGTGGCCCGCCGATTCTGATCAATGATCCAGGCGTTGCGTTCATCTGACAGGCTGATCTCGTGGATGAAGCTGATTCCTTCAGGGTTATAGGGACGCAGTGCCAGGACCAGCCAGGAATCGTGATCGGCGCCCGCCTGCAAGTGCAGTTTGCACACCGGCTGACCCTCTTCGAGCTGAACCCAGACTTGGCTGCTCAGCTGTAACCCCGAACCTTGGGTTTCGGTGGTGATACGGACATCGGGATCCAGATCCTGCCGTTGCCGGCATTCGGCAGTTCGTGACGGCAACAGGGTGCGCCCATCTTCTGTCATCAGCCACGCGTCGATTGACCAACCATCGAGAAAAGGGGTTAACAGACCACGGGGATCGACAATCGGCAGCTCTGCGCAATCAGGGTAACCGACAGCGGTCCAGTTACGATGGCTCAGATTGATATGGGTCAGGGAAAAAGCCCGTGGAATAAATGACACATCTTTGGGATCAAACTGACGCTCAATCCAGTAGGGCCAGACCCAGTCGAGGTTATGCTGAACAACACGACTGTTAATCAGGCCGCGGGCATGAAATACGACCCCGGCGCGCAGCAATTCAATCGGTTCGGCAACTTCCGACGGCTGAGCAAAGCTGTGTAGTCGGGCCATCAGCGCGAACGGATCGAGAAACCCTTTGCTGCGGGCGATGCGGCGCACAAAATAACGCCATGGTAACCACTTAAACAGACTCACAAAGAATCCTCCTCACCATTGTCATGACTCATATAGTCCCCCAAGGCACGGCGCGCAAGGTGGTTAAAATAGAGAACCGCGATGATGGTGATCACAAAGCCGGCCGCGTACATAAACCATCCCAGAGGAGAACGTTCCAGGTTTCCTGCTGCCAGCGCGCTGATATCGACAGCAATGGAACCAAGGTAGACATTATGAACAGAAAAAGGGATAAAGCCGAGCAGCGAACCGGCAACAAATCCCCGCAACGAAAAAGATGTCAAACCGAAAAAATAGTTGGAAATTTTACTCGGAAAAAAAGGGATCAAACGCGTCAGCAACACAATCTTCCCTCCCTGCGGAGTGAGTTCGTCGCTTAATAGCCGTAATTTGGCTCGGGACAGGACAAACAATCGCGCTCGCTGTCCGAATAGATAGCGAGCAATCAAAAACGCTATGGTTGCACCGAGGGTGGTCCCGACCACAACATAAGCAGAACCTTCAACAACCCCGAAAACCAGACCGGCACCGGTGGTCAGCAGCACCCCCGGCAGCAACAACACCACCACGACGGCCATGATCAGAATGAACAGCAGCGCTGCCCACGCCCCCTTGGTATCAACCCAGCGCAGTAACGCTACCAGCTGTTCATGGAGGTCAAGATAGACCATCACTGCGAGCAACAGCACCACGAACAGCATACTGATGGCGATGACTGCTAGTGGGGATTTGCTGCGGCTGCGAACACGTCTGGATAAATGGTATTTCATCATCACCCTGCAAGTAGTAAGCTAAGGGTAAAGTCTATCATCGGTTGATTACAAATCAAGGCACCCTGCCCCGGTGCAAAGACAGAACTGAATAGTTACCGTTTTTTTTCACAAAAAAAATGAGTGAATTTTTAAACACGATGTAAAAGTCATGATCTTGGTTAATGGCGCAACTCAGCGATCAAGGGCAGATGGTCGGATGCCGCACGGATCAGCGAACTGCTGGGCACCTTCAATTCCACTAATTGTTCCCGCGGTTTAACCCATATGCGGTCGAGGGCAAACAACGGCCAGCGAGCAGGGAATGTAGACGGAGCGGGGGTTGCCGAAAAATGCCGGTGCAGCCACCGTAGAGGTCGTCCCCAGAGAAACCACTCGTTAAGGTCCCCCATGAGCACTCTTGTATGGTCTCCGGGAGAAGCCTGCAAACGTTGCAGCAACGCATGAATCTGGGCTCGACGTTCAGCCGGGCGTAAGCCGAGATGGGTTGCCATCACCTCAAGTTTTTGTCCATGGTTATCCAGCAGAGCATGCAACGCCCCGCGTGGCTCTCTACCGGCAACGCTGAGATCAAGACGTTCGATGGAAAGGACCGGTAAAGAGGTCAACAGCGCGTTACCATAATGCCCGTTGGTGCGGTTCATGGTAACACCGTGCAGGGCCTGCCAGGATGTTCCGGCGCAGAGAAGGTCCAGCAGTCCGGGGTCCCGATGGAGCAATTCAACCTCCTGCAGGGCGATGATGTGAGCGTCAAGGCTGTCCAGAACCGTCTTGATTTTGTCCGGATCGTAGAACCCGGCGCGGCCGTAACAACGGTGGATGTTGTAACTGACCAGACGTAGGGGCATGTTAATTGGTCTCCTCTGCTGTCAGTCGTGATGCTTCAAATATTCCAAGTATGCAGGCATTTGCAGCCGGCTCATGCATCGTCCGACAGGCTCCTTGCATTTCATTTTTTTGGTTGCCAGGCCTGCTCCTTCTTTTCATATTGTTGTTTCACTGCCGCCCAGGCAACCTTGTGAGCGACTTCTTCCCGCGAGTCATCCCCTCTTCTGTCCTCTTCATTCTTGTACTGATCCCAGGCACTGTTAAAAGCCGCCAGATAAAGCTCCTGAGCATGCTTAGGTAATACCTTTCTGACCGACTCAGGCAACTCGTTGCGCGTTTCATACGGCATAGGCATCTCCTCTCAAAATAGCTGGATACACATTACTTTTAATTATACCTGATACCGACAAAGGATAAAGTCCGATGCCCGGTTTTTCTCTGACATCTAGAAATTGACTCCTGCAACTGATTAGCGGATGTCAGTGGTTGTTTAATGGTCTACATGTTAAAATTCAGGGTATTCATCTTTTATAGAGGTAGCGTTGCACAAACTTTTTCTTTGAGCCTCTTATTTCATCTGGAGCGGTTATAAAGTGTCTGATACTTCTGCCAAAAATCCTGTTTCTCCAACAAACCCTTTTTTCACCGCTGCCGGTGCGTCAGGATTTCCCAGCCCGGCGACCGACTACTGCGAATCGCGTCTGGACTTGAACGAATTCTGCATACAGCATCCGGCCGCGACCTTTTTTGTCCGGGCAGCAGGAGACTCAATGATTGAGGCGGGGATTTTTCCTGGCGATCTGGTTATTGTTGATCGCGCGCTGGAGGCGAAACATAATGACATTATCGTTGTCGCCATCAATGGAGAACTGACGATCAAAAAACTCGAGACCCGCCCTTCCCTGCGCCTGGTAGCGCTGAACAGCACTTATCAGCCCATCGGCCTTCCTGAAGAGAGCGACCTTGAGATTTTCGGGGTGGCTATCCATGTTATCCACTCCCTGCGCAACCCCTCAGGATCCTGATGTACGCCCTGGTCGACTGTAATAATTTTTATGTCAGTTGCGAGCGCCTGTTCAACCCGGCACTTAAAGGAGTGCCTGTAGTCGTTCTATCCAACAACGATGGCTGTGTAGTTGCACGGAGTCCGGAAGCGAAAGCTTTGGGCATCAAGATGGCGGTGCCGGCCTTTCAGATTAAAGAGCTGATCAAAAAGCACCAGATCCGCGTCTACTCTTCTAACTATTCTTTTTATGGAGACATTTCTTCCCGAGTGATGGCAACCCTGGAATCACTGGCTCCACAGATCGAAGTGTATTCCATTGATGAGGCGTTTCTTGATTTAAGCGGTTTTGGCCAGCCCGGGTCCCTGACCGATTACGGTCAACATATTCGTAGCACCGTCAAACAATATATCGGGATTCCGGTTTGTGTCGGCATTGCCCCGACCAAAACCCTGGCAAAGCTCGCCAACCACGGGGCCAAATCCTATCCACGAACTGGCGGGGTGGTTGACCTCAGCGCTAAAGAGCGCCAGCAAAAACTGATGTCACTTGTTGATGTCGGTGAGATCTGGGGCATCGGCCGTAAAACGGCCGAAAAACTTCAGCGCCACGGGATCAAGACCGCATTCCAGCTTTCCCAACTGGATCTGCAGCACGCACAGCGGGTGGCCAATATCAATCTGGTTAAAACCATTGATGAACTTAATGGGGTGATTCGCTATTCCTTTGACGATGTGCCCGAAATCCGCAAGCAACTGATCTGTTCGCGGTCATTCGCACAACGTATGACCGATTATACCTCTTTACGTCAGACAATCTGTGAATTTGCAGCGCGGGCCGCAGAGAGATTACGGGGGGAGCAGTTGGCTTGCGGTGTTGTTCAGGTTTTTATTCGAACCGGTCAGTTTAACAATAATGATCCCGGCTACAGCAATAGTGCCACCGCCAGGCTTTCAGCGCCTGCCGCTGATACCCGGACGATTGTCAAGACGGCGACAGATCTGTTCGACGCAATCTGGAAGGAGGGCTATCGCTATGCCAAATCAGGGGTGATGCTGGGTGAATTCTGTGATCCGCAGACAGTTCAACAGGACTTGTTTGCTGACGCTAGCGTTGATGAAGAGAGTGCCAGGTTGATGGGCGTTATTGACCAGATCAATCGATCCAGCAAAGGCAAGGTCTGGTTCGCTGGACAACGACCCTATGAGGACTGGTTTATGAAACGAGCCAACCTCTCGCCAGCCTACACTACCCGCTGGTGTGACCTGCCGCTGGTGAGGTGAAGAATACCAGCTCAACAACAAAAAAATCTGTTGAGTAGATAGATTTTGTGGCGCGCCAGGAGGGATTCGAACCCCCGGCCTACGGATTAGAAGTCCGTTGCTCTATCCAGCTGAGCTACTGGCGCGTAAATGATAGGTACCGTGACCGGCAAAGGCTGGTTTCTAGCATGCTGATAAAAGATTTGCAACGAATTTTGATGGCGTCGCAAAAACTCACCAACTGCTGCGTTGCTGCAATTATTTCACTGCTTCGACGTACGTAAGTACGCCTCATTGCACAATAATCACGCGCCTTGCAGTTGGCGCTTTTTGTTTATCCATCAAAATTGATATTTTTTGCAAAAAAATCATTTTTGTCGCCACTCACGCTGGTTGAGACTCCACAGTTAATCCTGGTCGTTCTGATCAGCATCTCCACCCCGACCGCGGTTTTCAGCAGACATTTCGCCGGAACCGTTACCGGTAATCAGGGGATCCTGATGAAAGGGATCAGCGGGGAAATCTTCACGTAAATCGGTGGCATGACTCAAGGTTCGCTGCAACAGATCAAACAGAGGACCAAACCCCGGATCATCGACAAAGGGATCGTTATCCTGGACGTACATGTTCCACGCCGCTGATGTCGCTACCGGATCCTCCTCAAACAGGTCGGAGGACCCACAGTTTTCAGCGCGCTGCGCACAAATAGCTTGTTCAAGCAGGGAGAAACTGTAGAGCAGATCGGAAATCAGCTCCTTTGGCTCCGGCAAACCGCTGCGATATAGGCGTGCGAGCTGCTCAAGCCATTCTGCTGCGAGACTGTAATTCCGACTTTCAAGTTGCTGCAAACGTGATGGCAGTCCGCCAAGCCGGGCTAATGAGTGACACACCTTCTCCGCTATTTTCTGAACACTGCTGAGATCTTCTGTTTCAGCGCGTAGCGACAACTTCTGTAAACGATCCATCAGTTCGGCCGTTGATTCCTGCTCGGGGCCGGGCAACCTGTCGCTGTGCTGACGCAAGGCCTCTGCACAGTTACTTATCCGTTGCAATATATCAAGTTGCTGATCGCCATCATTCATAAAAACCTCGTGATGTAGCAAAAAGTCACCAGCAGGCACTGTCAACTCATCGGCGCCTGAAAGTGAAACAATACCCTTGTTCGCTTAAGAGAGCAACCCGACTAGCGTGAGCGCGTCTGCCCATCCAGGACAAAATGGACAGGAACCACAACCCAACTTTCAACCACCTTTCCAGCTCGACTGGCTGGGGTAAAGCGCCAGCGCTTGATGGCTCGGCGGGCGGCTTGATCAAGACTTTTATAACCGCTTGAATTTTTCATCTTCACCTCACCGACTTCTCCATTGGCAAGCACTCGGATCTTAAATTCCACCGTACCTTCCCACCCCCGATTCCGCGCCAGACGTGGGTAGGCAGGAGCAGGATGATAGCCATAGCGTGGCTGGGCCGCCACCTGCACAGCTAAAGATTGATGAGTATCCGGCACACCGTCAACGCGCCGCGGGCTTGCTGATATTGATGCCTCGTGCTTGATCGGTGAACCCTGACCTGCCGGCTCAGCCTCTTCGTATTCGGATTGATCGGCCGCTGACGAAACGTCCTGCTCAGGAGGCAATACTGCGATTTTATCCGTCGCGGCAGCGGCAGATTCAATTTGCGCTGGTGGCGGTTGAGGCTGAGGAACTGATGGCCTCGGAGGCTCTTCGGTAACAGCCGGCAGCTGTTCTTCGGATTCCGGGGAATGATGGCTAACTTCGACAGGCAATTGCCGCTCAATCAGCTCCTTAGCAGGCTCTTGTAAGTGGGCTGCATCAGCCTCTTCGACCTTGTCGGCCGGGTCAGTCAGGGGGGCGGCGATGACATCGGCAGCAGCAGGCTCCTGTCCTTCGGAAGAGCTATCAGCGGTGGCCAGAGAATCCATCCGGCGCTGCACCAATTCAACACCGACAAGGAGCTCGTCGACTTGATGATGGCGGCTTTCCGGGCTGAACCCCAGAACAACGACATGTAGAACAGCCGCAGATATTACAAACCCAAATATACGCATAAAACCCTGGCAAACTGACCTTATCGACCTTTTATTCTAAAACCAATTCTTGATAAATTTCAAAAACCGCACTCATGTTAACCATGCCGTGGCGATTGCTGACCAGCAGATTGTAACGCCCGGGATACTTCGGTGCCGGCATGACAACATTCAACAGATTGTGTGACTGCAATGTAACATTTTCGGCAAACTGAGGAATCGGGATAGCCGATATACCGCTTGCATCCTGAAAAAAATACAGCAGACCTTCGTCGATCAGCACAAACTTTGACAATCGACTCAGTGGCACGGTACCAATCATCAGCGGTTGCGCTGGTGTCGTCACATCAACCATATGAACTCCATCGCGCAAGGTGACAAGATAGACCAGGTTCTGATGAAAACGCACTCCTTTGCTATAACCCGGCAAGGCAATTGTGCTGAGCAGTTGCGGATGGGATGGATCCTTGACATCAACAATTAATAAACCGGAGCGGCCATTGGCGATATAGGCCAGGTTATCATGGACGTCAATATCCACCTGTTGATCAAATTGTTGTGCCGGAAAAGGAGGACGCAAGTGGCTGACCTGTTCCAGCTTGCCGTTATCATGGACGCGATAGACCAAGAGTCCCTGGTCATAGGTCACACACAGCAGATGATCAGCCACTGCCACCATACCAAGAATCTGTGGAGCAGCTATCTCTTCCACCACAGACGCAGTGCCGATGTCGGCAACAGTGGTCACCCGCAAACCTGTTTTCAGTGAGTAACTGATCAGATAATCATTGATAACCAGTAAGCGATTTGCTGCATAATCAGGCCAGTCTGCGATTAATTGTGGGCTGGTGCGATCACTAATATCAAACACCTTGACCCCGTCACTCTCCTGAGTAACAAATAGATAATCTTGATGTCGAGCCAGAGAGGTACTAGGCTGGGGAGCGTTGTCTAAATTGATGGCGCGTCTTTGCTGTTTATCAACCAAGCCGACCCCACCCACCCCGGTCAGCCGGAAGCTGAGATAAAACAGGTCATCAACGACGATCCCATCACTCACTCCGGGCAAAGAGTTGATCCAGGTTACCACCTGGCGCGAGCGCAATTGTTGGCGATCAATCGTCAATAAACCTTCTAGCGAACCCGTTACATATAAATATTCACCGTTTTCTGACAGGGTTTGCAGCCCTTCAGCAAAAGCCTTCTGCTCAGAGATTGTCCGATCACGACGATCAAAAACACGCAAGCCAAAGCTACGGTCAATCAGGTACAGGTAGTGCTGCCCTTCGACCAGATTCATAATGGAACCAAAGTCATCCCAACGCTGACTCAGTTCCAGCTGATCCAGCTGATCCAGCTGGCCAGCCTGCACCAAATCAAACACCCTGAAACTGTCAGACAGGGCAACATAGAGCTTTTCCTTTTTTGCCAGAACCGCACGCACGCTTGATTCAAAACGCAGCTGATCGATCAGCTTCAATGTTGCCGGGGTACTGCAATCATAGAGAAAAAGGACACCGTTGCGATCATAAAGGAAAAGCCGCTCACCGTAAAAAGCCATCCCTTTGATGATGCTGCCTGAATCGAGTTGACCAACTTGCCGGGGCGACATCGATTCCTTCAATTCATAAATCTTAAGACCACCGGGATAGGTGTTCACATACAGATGACCCGCATGAAAATAACTGGTGGTGGTCGTATCACCGGTCCAGATTTCAGACTCGATGGTAAGCTGGCCCTGCTTCAGGGTCATAATAACCAGTCCGAGCCGCCCACAGGACACAAACAGCTTGCCATTGTCATAGTGCAGGTCGATAACTGAACGTCCGGACAGGTAAGCCTTGAGCAGGCGGGGTGACTCCGGGTCAGCAATACTGACAAGCATCAACCCATCATTACTGCCAAGCAGCAGGACCTCATCAATGATCAGACTGGTATTAAAAAATCCATCCAACGGGTAGCGATTTATGATGGTATCCTGATTGCTGACATCCATCATCAGGCTGACTTGCGTATCGCGATCAAAGCCGCTACCGGTAAGCTGCAAGGTTGCGGTGCTGCCAACAGCTAAACGCTGAACTGGCGGCGAATGAACCATCAGGGTTGTAGTAGAACCGAGGTAATTGCGGAATAGTCCCCCTAACCAGATCAGAAGAATGACCCCTAGTGCAATGCTGGAGAATAAAGCGATCATTGGCCAAGTGCGCTTCATCAGATGGCCTCTCTGACAGCAGCAGGTGAAGCAACGTTGGCCTTTAGCAGTAGGGGGTCAAGAATCTGTCGCAAAGCGGACTGACTGACAGGTTTTTTAAGGTGACCAAAGAGAGGGTCGCTTTTCAAATCAGCAAATTCATGCTCACCAAGCAGACAGCAGAGCGGCAATTCCTTTTTTAAGGTCTGTAATTCTTTAACGCTGTGGATTGTGAGCTCGGTCGCATCAAGAATCATCAGAGCAACATGAGCGTGACGACTCAGCGCCACAGCATCATCAAGATTGTCAGCATATACAGGAACAATCTGCCAAGCGGTCAAACTCAACCGCAGCAACTGGCGCTCAGCGGGATGACAGCCGACAAAAACCACCTGAGGAGCGCTGGGTCTGCTAATGACCTCCGGGGTAGCAGCCGGTGTCGTCACTGAGATTTGCTCAAGCAAAGGCAAACGCAGTCCCACGGTAAAACAACTACCTTCGGCAAGACGACTCGCGACACTGATGTCCCCCCCCATCAGATCAACCAGGTGTTTAACAATCTGCAGCCCGAGGCCACTGCCCATGTTGACCCCAGAATGCAGACGTTGATGTTGATAAAACTGATCGAATACCCGCAAACTGGTCGCCTCATCCATACCAATCCCGGTATCCTTTACGGTAAAGATAAACCGCCCCAGCTCCTGACTTTCCGACACCAGTTGCAAGCCGACGTTGATGGTTCCCCTGGGGGTAAACTTGATCGCATTACCAATCAGATTCATCATGATCTGCCGAATCCGCGCGCGATCCCCCTGTGCCCGGCGGATGGCAGTCAGGGGGATATCGGCAACAAGCTCTACCCCTTTTGCATGGGCCTGGGGTGCCAGCAACTCAACAACCTCTTCGATGATTTGCGCTGGTTCGATTTCGCCCAGATCTAGCTCTAACACTCCGGCCTCAATCCGCGCGATGTCAAGAACATCGCTGATCAGCGCTAACAGGTCATTACCCGATTTATCAACGGTGTCAACCAGGGTGCGCTGTTGTTCTGTCAATGGGGTACGCTGCAGCAAGCCGTTCATCCCCAGTACGCCGATAAGCGGGGTTCGCAATTCATGGGTCATGCGTGACAAAAACTGGGACTTGGCCTCATTTGCCGAATCGGCTAATTGACGCGCCTTTTCCAGTTCGGCCACCGCGGTGCGCAAATCTGCCGTACGCTGATGGACGGTTAACTCCAGATGATCCTGATAACGGGATTGCCGGCGCTGATGATCTTCAATCTGATCAAGCATATGATTCAAGCCATCAACCAACAGAGCTATTTCATCGTTACTCATTTTTGTCGCTCTGACCGAATAATCCTGTTGGGCCGACACCTTCTGCATGACCCCGGCAAGATGCAGCAAAGGATCAGAAATCGGCTTTTGCAGGCGCCCGGCAAGAAACCACGAAAAAACAAACAACAGCATCAGCGACAGGGTCGTGCCTAAAGCGACACCGCTCAAGCGCCCATAAAGGGCGTCGAGATCACTAAGCACATAGAGGGTACCGACACGATCTTCATCATAGAAGATGGGGGTAAAAACACCGAGATGTGAAAAGCTGGAATTGATCTGTTCGTCGCTTGGAATAATCCGGGAAACATTATTGGTTGAATCAAAATCCACGGCAAGGTACTTCCAGGCAAAATCTGCCTGCTGCTGAGCCAGATATTCTGCTACCGGTTTGCCTTGATGATTAAACAGGTAGGCGGCATGAATATGTTTCTGGGTCGCTAACGCAGCAAGAAATTTTTCCGTATCCTGATATTGACCAAGTACCAGAGACTGACGACTACTGCTTCCTATCGCCGCAGAAAGCTCTCTGATTTCCTGAATCAAAGCGGCCCTGGTGGCAAACACTTCAGCGGTCAGCACAACCAGGCTGACAATCAGCAGCAACAACACGCTGATCATCATCAACAAAATGATCAGCTTGTTTTTAATCGATTGTCCTGCCTGGGTTTTCGCCATGAATAAAACATCCGAATTTAAAAGGCTTCAAGAGAAACGACAGACTATCAAGTCACGGGGAAAAAATGAAGTTATTAACACTGGCAAAGAAGCCGGCGCATTTTTCATCAGTTCTGGCACAAGCTGATTGCGCTATTGAGGTGACTGTTTTAGAGTGACGCTGCAAGCCACAAAGAACGCAAGGCGAAGGGATAACATCCAACCTTGTTCTCACAAACTGCTGACCGGAGTTTTTATTTTCATGAACGAAAAAAACCAGATCACTAGCAAGCCGCAAACCCCTGCAGCGGTGCCCATAGCTTTTCATCAAATGCCCCTAAAAGAGCAATTGCTGCAGATCCATCAAGCCCAAGGCAAAGAAAAATATCGCCTGATCTTTAATAGCAGCAAACCGCAAATTGTTGTTCCACAGCTGCACCCCCAGGAACTCTATCTGACCGTCAACGATCTTGGTGCGGAAGATTCTCTTGATTTGATCACTCTGGCCTCGCCGGCTCAGATCACCTTGATTCTCGACCTTGATTGCTGGGATCTGGACACCCTGAACCCGGAGGCCGCGCTAAACTGGCTGGAGTTTTTATCCAACTGCGATGAAGAAAAAATTCGTCAATTAGCACGCGAAACAGAACCGGAGAGCCTCGCCCTAATGCTTGGCAAGCATTTGACCATTATCCGCGGACTTGAAGCCTACGACGATGACGATGCTGAAAACGCCAAGCGGATGGAATCGATCTATGACATTGAATACAAATCAGAAGACGCTGCTAAAATTATTGGTTCCCTGATCAACATCTGGCAGGAACGTGAGCAGAATCACTATCTGCAGATCATGGAAATCATTCGTAGCGAAAGCATGTTGATTCTAGAGGAAGACGTTTATCAGCGCCGCAGTGCCCGCTTGCTTGATTTAGGCATTGTCCCGACCATGGACGCCAGGGTGATCTACAGCAGAATAAATCCACAAACATTTGTCGTTGGTGATAAACAGGATTTTCGCCTCGAAGCAGATAATCTGCCCAACCCGCTGGCACTGCTTAAAACCGCCACCCCGCACCATTTTCTGGCAGCGGTTCTCGAAGAAGGTATTCCCCATGAGTTGGCGTGCGAAATGCTGCACCTGGTTAACCGCAAATTCAGCGCTGATCGTATCGATCTGTCCTCAACCACAGAAGTGGGTGACGCCCTCCAGCAGACCTACGACAACCTCAATCTGGCGCTGCAGTATCTCGCCGGCACAGATCTCGACCGGGCGACAGAGATCTTCCATACCACCTGGCTGCAGCACTTGTTTCAGCTGGGCCATACCCTCGTCAGCCATGAGCAGGAACGTGCCGTTTCGCTCAAGAAGGACCCTCACTTTGCTGGTCTGGATGAATCGGCGACTTTCTTCATCGATTTACTAACCCAGCAACAACCGCGTCATTACTGTGAAGGGTGCGAAGCCTGCCCAAGTGAAATCTGCGCCATCAACACAATAGAGCAGATTCAGCGCATCGACCAGCGTCTGTCCGAACTGGAGAATATCATCGATTCAATAAAGAAAAGTCCAACCTAAAAAGGGCGGTTGTAACTGATTAAAAGCTTGATGACGAATATCTATCAGGACAACTGACATCAGGGTCCATCTTTAATGAGAAATAATATTCACTTCATCAAGGCTAAACAAGCCTGCTAATCCCTCAATTCTGCTCCGGTTTTACGAACGATCTGCCTCGCAATATTTATTAGATGATAAAGAATAACCGCACCCTCCTTTGCATTTTCCAAGACACCTGCTAAATACTAAAGAGAATGTCTTACAATTTATAAAGGAGAAAAAAAACATGAACGGATTGATGAAGTTTGTTGCAGGTTGCGCACTCCTCTTGCTAGTCAGTGCCTGTGCTCCCCTACCGCAGCCGCCCATGCAACCGTTGACAACACCAGCCGTTAGCAGTGAGGGTAAGGCCGCCAAGGTCGATAATTTTCAGATCATTCTCGACGCCTCCCTCAGCTTGAAAGAGGGCGGCAAAGACTTTATCACTGCCAGAGATGTGGCCAGCCGCATTAACCAGGAAATTCCCACGGATCTGAACTATAATTCCGGCTTACGTACCTTTGGCCACAGCAGCTTTCAGTCGCAAAATGCTACCGATCTGATCTATGGGATGACCCGTCACGACCGTCAGGCCTTTCATGACAGTCTCGGGAAAATCGAATACATTGGTGGCCCCAGCCCCCTTGATGCAGCACTTAAGGCTGCCGCTCAGGATTTAAAGGGCGCCGGCGGCAAATCGGCGATCATTATCATCAGTGATGGTCTCGACATGGACACCGCTCCTGCTGCTGCCAAGCAAGCAAAAGATCAGCTTGGTGACAACCTCTGTATCTACACCATTGCTGTAGGCAATCAGCGCAACTCCATGGGACATGACGTACTTGAAAAAGTTGTCGAAAACGGCAAGTGCGGCTCTGCGACCACCGCTGCCAAGCTTGCCGACACGGGTACTATGTCGCAATTTATTGCTGATGTTTTCCTGACCGAACCGGCACCGGAACCAACTCCGGCGCCAGCACCGGCACCGGTTGTGCGTGACAGCGACAACGATGGCGTCCCTGACAATACTGACAAATGCCCCAACACCCCCCGTGGTGTCTCTGTTGACACCCGAGGCTGCCCGATGGACAGCGATGACGACGGTGTAGCAGACTACCTTGACAAGTGTCCGGGAACCCCGGACGGCGTCCGTATTGATGTCGAGGGTTGCCCGACAGTTCTGTCTCTGCGGATTAATTTTGGTTTTGACAGCGCCAATGTTCCAACTGACTATGATAGTGAGTTAGCCATGGCAGCAGTCTGTATTAACAATTACCCCGGCCATGAAGTTATCATCACCGGACATACCGACAGTGTCGGACCTGCCGCCTACAATCAGACGCTCTCCGAGCGTCGGTCAGCAGCGGTTAAAAACGCTCTGGTCGACCGTTTCAATGTTCCGGCGACAAAGATGGTAACCCAAGGCATGGGTGAATCAAAACCGGTTGCTGACAACAACACCGAAGAAGGACGAACGTTGAACCGGCGTGTTGATGTTGCCTGTGGCTATGATGTTGAATAACCATTAAGCCAACGGCATAACAACTGACCCAACAAGAAACGGCCGGGAGCTTCCGGCCGTTTCTTGTTGGACGATACCATCTATAAAACTCCTTAAAATATCACTTCCTCGACCTCAACACCGGTGGACGTTCTTGTTACATAGATAAAAGTTATAATCCGGCGCTCGGGTGCTTCCGGCAGCTGATAAAAAACGCTGCTGAAAAACTGCACTTTTCTATCTCGTTCCAAACCTTCCAGGTGCTTTTTAACTTGCTGGCGCACCTGCGTCTGCTCCTGCGTAGTTAGGCTTTGATCAAAAAATCCGGGGGCAGAACCACTGACAACCCGCTCAAGGTGAGCATAGTCTCGGGCCAGCGCTTCGCCTAGGGCAACCAGGGCTTGACCGCAAAAGTGTTGATCAACATAGCGAGCCAGTTCTTCTGCCAATTGCCGCAGCGAACGGCTACCGGCGTGCAATTGCTGCGCACACCAGTAACGGTTCAGCTCATCCAGACAGCGCGACAAGGATCCAAACGTGGCGATAAGAGCGCCTATCAGCCGCGGAAACTTATGACTATTGACCAACAGATCATTAAGTCTACTGATGCCGCGCACCCGTTCCAAATCAGCAAAGCTCCATTCTGCCGTGGAAAGAACTCCATAAGGAGGTGCCGGGTCATGACAGATTTTCAGATCATCGACCTGCTGCCGCAGGGGTGTTCCCGGCAGCAACTTCACCAGTTCAATCTGCAGATGATCAGCTCCCAGGGCATAGGTCCAATCAATGGCAGCAAAAAACTCCGTCAGACCACTGCCGGGCAGACCGGCAACCAGATCGAGATGGAGGTGGACGTTTGTGCGCTCATTCAAGGCCTTAACATTGTCAGCCAGCAGCTCTAGCGACATGGCACGGGACACCCGTTGCAAGGTTTCCGGCAAAACCGCCTGAACCCCGATCTCAAACTGAAAGACGCCAGGCGGAACCTGCTCTAATAGCAGCAGGGTTGATTCATCAAGCAGATGGGCACCGATTTCAAAATGAAAAGCACTGGAACGATTGTGTTCGAGAATATACCGAAAGATCTTGCGGGTACGCACCGCATCGTAATTAAAGGTGCGGTCGACAAACTTGATCAGTTTGACCTGCTGTTCCATCAACAGATCGAGGTCGGCCTTAATACGCTCCATGGAAAAAGAACGGACACGAGTGCTGCAGGCACTTAAACAAAAACTACAAAGATAAGGGCAACCACGGCTGCTTTCGTAATACACCAGCCCACGGTTTAAATCGACCAATTCTGCAGCAAAGGGTGAAGGCAATAGATCAAGGGGATCGAGCAGGCTTTCCTGTTCCGTAGCATGCTCACCCGGCAATTGCAGCCCTGCAATTGTGGTTGGCTTTTTACCAGCTTGCCAGGCAGCAAGCAGGTGACTTAGGGGGATCTCCCCTTCCCCGCAGATAATGGCATCAACCGGATATTGGTGAAAAAAGGCAGCGGTTTCAAAAGAGATATCCGGTCCACCAAGAACTATCCGACAGTCAGGGTTGATCTGTTTCAAACAAGTTACCAGCTCGAGGGTCATCACCCGGTTCCACAGATAAACGGAGAAACAGATGACGTTGGCGTCGGCAGCAACAATCCGGGCGAGGAGATTTTCTTTGGGCTGATTAAGGGTTAATTCAACAATCTGAATCGCTGGGCAGACCGGTTGACAATAGGCTTGTAAGTAGGGCAAGGCCAGGCTGGCATGGATATAACGACTGTGCAGGGTGGTCAACAGGGTCTTCATGGCGACAGACTACCCGATTGACCGCCCGCAGCCAAGGATTAAGAAGAAAGGTCTTTCAGGGGCAGATCAATCCATCCCTGATCTTAACGGTGCGTTCGGCGCGAGCAGCGAGTTCCGGGTTGTGGGTAATCATGATTGTTGTCAGCCCCTCATCACTCAAACGGCGTAAAATGGCATAAATTTTCTCACTGTTTTCGCTATCCAGATTGCCTGTTGGTTCATCTGCCAGCAGTACCGCCGGATTATTCACCAGACCACGGGCAATAGCGGTGCGCTGCATCTCACCGCCACTTAACTGGGCCGGGGCATGGTTGAGACGATGCTCTAAACCAACCATTTCAGCCAGTTGTTCAATTTTTTTGCGCTCTGCTGGCTTTTTACTGAAGAGCAACGGCAGGGCAATATTGTCAAAAACGCTCAATCCGGGGATCAGATAAAACTGTTGAAACACAAATCCGATTTTCTCCCGGCGGATTTTTACCAGTTGCGACTCAGGCATGCTGGCGGTATTGACACCATCAAAAAGAACGTCACCGCTGGTCGGCTGATCAAGACAACCAAGAATGTGCAACAAGGTCGTTTTACCGGCACCGGAAGGCCCGACGATAGCCATCATTTCTCCGGCGTCAATGGTCATGTTGACACCACCCAAGGCGCGCACATGTTCAACACCACGACGATAGGTTTTTTCAATTTCTTTTAATTCAATCATCCCTTGATAGCCTCTACCGGATTAATTTTTGATGCCTTGACTGCCGGATAAATGCCGGCACAAAGACCGATCACAAAAATAAACGCCACACTTCCCAGTGCCACGAGGGGTTCAAAGCGGATCAAGTCGCCGGAAGGCACAAACGGCATGACCGAGCGGACAAAGGTTTCAATCAGACGGGCGCCGAGGGTGGACAGAACAATACCGACGACACCGCCAATCAGGGCAAGAATCGTTGTTTCACTTAAGATAATGCGGAAGATGTCCCAACGTGAGGCACCGACCGCGCGCATCATACCGATTTCCTGGGTCCGCTCGAACACTGCCATGAGAATTGAATTCATTACCCCGACGGCACTGATCAGGATCGCTATCAGCACGATTGCCAGACTCAACGCCCGCGCTGCAGCAGCCAGATTGGAAACAGAATTCATGACTTCGCCCATGGTGACGATCTGAATGCCCGGCACCATTGATGTCAATGCCTCGGTAATGGCACTAATACGCGTCGGGTCATCGACCTTGACACCGATGGCGGTGGCTGCTTGTGGGTAGCCCAGCAGATCCTGGGCGGTTTTGATCGGCAGATAGACAAAAGCATCATCCTGACTACCGGAATAGTTAACCGTCCCGGCAACGATCAGATCAACACCCTCTGCCGGTGAAGAAAAGTGATCTCCGGGCTTAAGATTGTCATGCTGGGCAACCTCGTAACCCAACAGCACCTCATGCTCGGAGCTTGGGATCGTTCCAGTGATTTCCCAGCTCGGTTTAATCGCCTCCAGCACCGCCATGTCGATGCCATAGATCAGATCGATTTTTCCCCGTTGTTGATCCGGCAACTGAGCAACAAGAATCGGTGTCGCCAGATCGATTCCTTCTGTGCTTTTGACATGCTCCATCACCCCGGTATCAAGAAACTTGGGGATAACCGCCCCATGTAATACCAGCGCTGCCACCTCGTGGGCACATCCGGAGGGCACAATCATGAAATGCAGACCGGTGCGTTCAAGCTCAACTGCCAGCCCTTCCGTGAACCCTTTATTGAAGGACAAAACCGCAAACAAAACACCCACTGATGCGGCAATGCCGAGCATCGTCAATAGACTGCGGGTCCGATGGCGCAGGATGTTTTTTCCGGCAAGTTTTAAATAACTGGTCATTTAATTTCAACCCCGGTGGCTATCAGCAAAAAAGCTTGTTGACTCCGCGCGACGGTACCCGTGGCAACAGCCGTTTTGTTCGGCAGAGAGGGCAATTCGAAGCCGTTGCGTGACAGGTCGATATACACCTGGCCGGTTTCATCCTGGAGGTAAAACCAGCAACCGTTGGAGGAGCACTGACTGACAATACGTCCTTCGAGAGTAACCGTTTTCCCCATCAGATCGGGTTGCAAAAACATATCCTTGACCTGAACCCTGGGCGCATCAGGATCAACCCCGGCACCGTATTTATCGCCACCGCCAGTACAGGCAGCAAGAAACAGAGAAACAAGCAGTACTGATGCAAACACCATACTTTTCATCAACAAAACTCCTGATCGTCGAGAACAACAGAAACAAGCATCAAACTGACGAACAACCGCCACTACCTATTCCTTTGTGTAAAAGTAAAGAACTGGTGAACAATTTTTTACCAAAGACTATTGTTTTTGTAAAGTAGATGCGCTGCCGAAGTGATTTTTCAGGACAATGAACAGTCGTTCGTTGTGCATTTGAGCAGTCACTCAAGAGCCCCCTCGTCGATGTCAACTTTCTATGTTATATTTCCTGCCTGTGCAAAAGGGAGAGAACCATGAGCAAGAGTTTAACATTTTTAACGGTTGTTGCCGATTCCGACGGTGAGGTATTCGAGCATCCGGAGCTATTGATGGCGGGGATGAATGGCTTATCCCTGTGCCAACCACAAGCAGATGAGCTGATTCCGTTGCCGGCAGGTAGCCGCCTGTTTACCATCCCCAACACGCCACCCATTGGTTTTGATCGTCGCAGCGGTCAGCAGAAAACAGTCACACAAATGCCCAAATCCTGGGGCGGTGGATCACTGCAGGCGGTTTCCGCTTTTGTCACTCCAGCATTTACCCGCACCCTGCTGCCTGCGGCTGACTACATCAATAAACCGGTTGAATTAACCCTCTGGTCTTACACGGCGGTGGGCTGGTGCGTTGAGGAAGAGTGTTTCTATGTAGCAGCTGTCCGGGTCGATCGTAACCGTCAGTGGGAGCCTCAGCATTTTGACGACCGTAAACTGGAGCCCTTGGTGCGTCAGCGATTAACCAGTCAGCCCGACAATCGCCTGCTGGTGCAACTGTCTCGCTGCGCCCTTGATTATCACTGTTTTGCCGCAAAAAACCTTTTTTTAGGCCGCTGGGAAGCTCCCCTGCCCTGCTCCCCGTCCTGCAACGCCCAATGTCTTGGGTGTATTTCTCTACAGGACGAGCCCAAAGCCTGCCAGGCCAGTCAGGATCGCATCGATTTCGTCCCGACGGTCGAGGAAATCTGTGCGGTGGCTATTCCCCATCTACAAACGGCAGAGAACGCGATCGTCTCCTTTGGTCAGGGCTGTGAAGGGGATCCAATCATGCAGATCGACATCGTCTGTGCAGCAATTAAAGAAATGCGTCGGCAGACCGAACGCGGCACCATAAATTTCAACACCAATGCCTCAATCCCCGCGGCCATCGACAAGCTGGCCGCTGCCGGAGTCGATTCCATCCGCATCTCGCTTAATTCGGTACAGGAGCATTTCTACAACGCTTATTACCGCCCCCGCTGTTACCGCTTTGCTGATGTGATCGAGTCGCTCCACCGCGCTAAACAACAGGGCCTGTTTATCATGCTTAACTATCTGGTGTTTCCGGGAATTACGGATCGCGAGGATGAAATTGAGGCGTTACTGAAGCTGGTGGAAGAAACCGGAATCGACCTGATCCAGATGCGCAATTTAAGCATTGACCCCCTGCTCTACTGGTCAACCCTCGGCGTCGAAGGTAGGGGAATCGGCATGAAGAAGATGCTGGATCTGTTAAAACAGCAAATTCCACGCATCCAGTATGGTTATTTTAACCGTACCCGAGAAAACTTCTATCCTCCCGGGTTTGAGAACGACTGGCCACTACCGGCGCAACTTTAGCGCTCGCTGTCACCAGGTAGCCATCGTTGTGATTAAGTACCCCGTAACGATTCAACATAGCCGGCAGCAGCAGCCATAAAGATGGCAAAGTCCTTCTCCAGTTCTTCGCGGTGCTGATGGAGCTGTTCATACCCTTTAGCCAGCGGAATTTTGTGATTCAGCCGTTGTTCAAGACGCATCAGCACCCGCTCTACGACCTCCTCCTGACGATAGGATGTCAACCAGTCAGCAGCAATCATCCGCGGCAATTGTTCTTGCAGTCGTTGCGGTAAATAACTGTAACAGTCACTTAAACCGCTATAGACCTCATGAGCAAATTCCTCTAGCGGTTGCTGCGCGTAATGTTGCCACTGGCAAGCAAGGAAATGATCGTAGAAAACGTCCACCAGAATACTGCGACCGTGACCGAAAAAGGGGCACAAACGACGGCGGCTGGCCTGGAATGGTGCGCTGTCGAGGGTAAAAGTGTCCAGACGACGATGAAGCCTGAGGTGGACTACCAGGTCATCCGGCAACGCACCAAAATGACGACCTTTGAAAAAATCACCCATCAGGGTTCCGGCCCAGGCAAGTGGACGCGGTGCCGAAAAATACAGATGGGCGAGGTAGTTCATTTACAGGGAACCGCTACCAGCTTCAACAGTGTCTCTGCAACGCTGCAGCGAGAGCGGCATCAAGCCCGCGATCGCTGTTGTTCCCAGACAACAAATAACGAAAGAAGCCCTCCATTTTAAGCTGCTGTTGGTCACGGATAAAGCGCCGGGTGAGCATGTCGAGCTGATAGAGGGGTTCATCATCCGCCACCACCAGATCAAAAAAAGTACTAACCGCAGTATCCAGATCGCCGGTATCAACTGACAAACAGACAAGCCCGGCCATGGAAAAGGGATCGCGACCAAAACTGAGGGAACGCCGATAAGACCCTGCAGCTTCTTCGGTCCTGCCAAGATGATAATAAGCATCGCCCATGCGCGTATGCAGGGCCTGAGTGCCATCAGAATCTACGAGAATTTTCTGCCAGACCTCGATCGCCTCTTGATAACGCTTATGCCAGCGATGACAGTTGCCCAGACCATAAAGGGCATAAGGGTTGTCCGGATCGATCTCAAGGGCGCGGCGAAAATAAATCTCCCCTTTGTCAAAATTGGAGACCCGCCAGCAAAGCTTACCGAGAATGGTGAGGATATGCAGTGAGTTTCCGCCAAAACCCAGTATCTTTTCATAAATCTGAATCGCCTCGCGGTCCTTGCCCAACCGATGCTGTAAATCAGCCAGCCCCGAAAGGGCAAAACGGTCATCCGGAGCGAATTGGATAATACTCAGATACATTTGCTCAGCACGCTCAAATTGCAACAATACCTTGGCGCTATCGGCAATACGCGACATGACATGCTTGTCACGCGGACGCAAGAGCAGATAGCGTTCCCACATGATGGTGGCATCAGCATGACGATTCAGTTTTTTGTAAACATCACCAAGCCCGCGCAGGGCAAAAAGGTTATTTTTATCGCTGACCAGAAGCTTTAGGTAACATTCTTCGGCGACCTCGAAGTTTCCCATCTCGCGACTGGCATCGCCCATACCCGACAGCAGGTAAGGGTTGTCCGGCTCAAGTTCGAGGCCTTCAGCAAATAACTGTCTGGCATCGGCATAGCATCTTGCCCGCAATTTCTGCCGTGCTCTTTTTGACAGATCAATGACCGAACTCTGTGCCTGTGGACTTTCACTAGATTGATTTAAAGCCTGACTCACACTGACTCCTTACTTTCATTTACCATAGAAATTCCAGAGAGACTGGAACTCAAAAAACGCTCGCGCTTACTGTTGCCCGTAGGTAGTAAACTTTTTCAAGACTGTTTCCATCTCTTCATGATTGACCAGAACCGGTTCACCAACCGATTTGGCTTGATAGTATATTCTAGCAATCAGTTCAATTTCTTCTGCCACGTTAAAAGCATGCTTGAGGTCAGCACCGACAGCGACCAGACCATGATTCGCCAACAGCACGGCATGATAATCAGCGATCCCGGTCACCACATTCTCAGCCAGCTCAGGACTGCCGAATGTAGCATAGTCAGCCAAGGGAACCTTCTGACCCGAGAAAGCCACAAGATAATGGACTGCTGGAATTTCCCAGTGCAGGCATGCCATCGTGGTTGCGTAAACAGAGTGAGTATGAACCACCGCGGCGACATCAGATCTGGCTTTATACAACGCCAGATGAAAGCTCAATTCGCTTGAAGGTTTCCGGCAGCCTTCAACTCGCTGACCGTCCAGATCAACGATAACAATATGTTCACTACTGACGTCAGCGTAGTCAATCCCACTCGGCCCGATTGCTACCAGGCCAGTCTCACGACAGAGAATACTCAGGTTGCCACCAGTGCCTGTCGTTAACCCGGATTGAATCATCTTCATGCCATAATCAACAATCTGTTGTCGTTGTTCAGCCAGCTTCATAAATATTTTCCAGGTGCAGGGAGTCCAGCTTGCTGGGGTAGTTGAAAGTCCTGGTTGAAAGACATGTTTTTCCCAGGACAATACCAAGTTCAACTTTTATGTATAAATTTAATTTAAGGATTGTAACAGTTAACACTTTTCTCTGTCCAGCACAGGTTTTAGCTG
>CAZMFD010000017.1:0-14535 GCA_964565445.1 uncultured Geobacteraceae bacterium | reverse complement strand
AATTTAAGGATTGTAACAGTTAACACTTTTCTCTGTCCAGCACAGGTTTTAGCTGTTAGCATTGTTGCCAGAAAAAAATCAAACATCACAAGAGAAGACACCATAAAAAAAAGGAAAAAACAATGATCAACCGACAAAGAATTACCGATGAATTCTTTCGCCTTGCCTCAATAGACAGTCCGTCCTTCCAGGAAGCGGCCATTGCTGTCTATCTGCAGGAACGCTTTTCCCAACTTGGTGCCGAGGTGGCTTTTGACACTGCCGGGGCAATTATCGGTAGTGACAGTGGCAACATGATTGCTCGTTTTCCCGGTACCCGTGACGGGGATCCATTCGTTATCAGTGTCCATATGGACACCGTCAGCCCGGCAGAAAATGTTCAGCCGGTCCTGAACGACGGGATTTTCACCAGTACCGGCAATACCATTCTGGGTGCCGATGACAAAGCTGGAATCGCCGAACTGATTGAAGCGATTGAGGTATTGCAAGAAAACAAGATACCCTACGGCCCCCTTGAAGTCGTTATCACTGTCTGTGAAGAGCTGGGGTTGATGGGTGCAAAAGAGTTTGATTTTTCAACCCTCAAAGGGCAACGTGGAGTCGCCCTTGATACCACCGGCATTGATCGGATCATCAATCGTGCGCCCGCTGCCAACCGCATAAAAATTGACATTCACGGTCTTGAGGCACACGCTGGAGTGTGTCCGGAACAGGGCATATCCGCCATTATGATTGCCGGCAAGGCGATTGCCAACATGAGCTTAGGTCGTGTCGATGAGCACACTACGGCCAATATCGGCACCATCAGCGGCGGCATCGCCACTAATATTATCCCTGGGCAGGTCAGTCTGCGCGGCGAGGTACGTAGTCACCTCCCGGAACGTCTGCAACAGGTCACCGAAGCGATTATCCGTTGCTGTGAGGAAGAGGTATACAATAGTTCGGTGGTTGTTGACGGCAAAACCCGCCACGCATCCATGGCAATTGAAATTAAGGAAGATTTTCCCGCCATGCAGATAGCCGAAACAGCAGCTATCGTGCAACTGGTGGTGAATGCCGGCAAGACACTGCAGCGCCCACAGCAGATCGCCGCCGCCGGTGGTGGATCCGATGCCAATATTTTTAATGGTCACGGTATAGATATGGTGATTCTGGGCACCGGTATGGCCAAGGTGCATACTCCGCAGGAGCAGGTAGCGGTCGCTGATATGGAGAAGGTCAGCTCCCTGCTGGTGGAGATTATCCGTAACGCCTGAGCTTCTACTCCTACAAAACCAAAAGGAACCTTACATGGAAACAACCAACGATCGGGTGATCTCCGAAAATGTTGACGCCGTTGCCCTGATTACCATCAACCGTCCCCAGGCCCTTAATGCGTTGGATCAGCTGACCCTGCAGCAGCTTGATGCTGCCATCAGTGTTATTGAAGACGATCCGCACATCAAAGTCGCGATTATCACCGGTAGCGGCAGCAAAGCCTTTGTCGCTGGTGGGGATGTCAGTGTGATGCAGCCCCTCGATCCCTTAGAAGCCCGCCGCATGGCTGTCGATGTCCAGGAACTACTCAATAAAATTGAATACGGCAACACGGTATTTATTGCTGCCATCAACGGCTATGCCTTAGGCGGTGGCTGTGAACTGGCCCTGGCTTGCGACATCCGGATTGCCGCCGACAGTGCCCAGCTCGGGCAGCCGGAAGTCAACCTTGGCATTATCCCCGGTTGGGGCGGCACCCAGCGCCTGCCGCGATTGGTGGGCAGCAGCAGAGCAAAACAATTGATGTTAACCGGCGAACGGATTAGCGCTGCACAGGCAGCGCAGATCGGCTTGGTGAACGAAGTGGTGGCGGCAACCGAACTGCTGGCCAGAGCGCAGGAATTGGCACAGACCATCGCGTCTAAACCGAAAATGGCGCTACAATTGATCAAGGAGGCGGTCAACAATGGTCTGGAAATGGATATGAATCGCGCCTTTGGATACGAGGCTGACTTGTTCGGTCTGTGCTTTGCGACCGCTGATCAAAAAGAAGGGATGCTGGCATTTCTGGAAAAACGCCAGCCGAAATGGCGCGATCAATAAACAATGGCTTACCAGCGCAGAGGCTCACCGCGCTGGAGCAAGGCTTTTTTTATCTGTTCAACACAATCGTAGGGGACCCTGATGCCGCGCAGACCATGGCCGATCTGGATGGCTGAACCCGGCTCACCATGAAAATCTGATCCGCCGGTAGTCACCAGGCCATGTTGGCCAGCCAGGCGAATCAGCCAGTCACTGTCTTCCAGGCCGGAACCATTATTGTAGACTTCAATCCCGTCGAGGCCCAGAGTCACCAGTTCTGTCACCAGATTTTCCAGCTGCCGGCGATCACGGGTAACATAGGGAGGATGGGCCAGAATCGCGATCCCACCGCAGGCGTGGACCAGGCGAATGGCCTCATCTGCAGGAAAATAATGTTTCTCAACATTACAAGGAACCAGATAGCGCGTAAAAGCATCTTCGTTGCCACTGGCATATTTTTTTTGCCGCAACACCTGGGCAATATGCGGCCGTCCGATGCTGCCACCAGCTAAGTTGCGCACCTCCTGTACAGCGATTGGCTCCCTACCTTCGTCGGCCAGCTTAAGATTCACTGCTTCGATAATTTGTTCGTTGCGGCCGGCACGAAACACCTGAAACTGTTCGAGTTCAGCAACCAGTCGCGGATCGCGGTGATCAAAACCATAACCAAGCAAGTGCATATCGGTATATGTTTGCCACTGGCTTGACAACTCAACCGCAGGGATGACCTCAATGCCCACGGAAGCAGCAGCTTCGGTGGCCAGATCAATGCCGTCAATATTGTCATGATCGGCCAGGGCAACAGCCACCAGGCCGGCCTGCGCGGCCTGATTGATGACATCTTCAGGGCTGAAAAACCCGTCTGAACAGGTCGTATGGATATGGAGATCGACGTAGTTACAATTCATTGTTCTATTATTCTTGTTTGTTTCAAGTAACGCCAGTATTTTAATGAAAAAGATTGAGTCATTCTTCCGCTCCGTCCCTTGACACAGGATCCCCGACCCGGTGCTGCGCAGGGTGAGTATCTTTTGCTTTCAGCGTTAGCACACACCAGGGCGCACATAGATCAACGCGAGCCCTTGACCATTTCACCATCAGCATTGTACACATGGATCATCCTTCTAAGGAGCAATGAGCCCTATGCCCCCACGTTTGTCCGTCGCCAATCTCAAGAGTTACTTTTTCACCCGGAATGGGCTGCTCAAGGCTGTTGATGGTGTCTCCTTCGACATAGAGCAGGGCGAAACTCTGGCGCTGGTAGGTGAATCGGGGTGTGGAAAATCGATGACCGCACTCTCCATTTTACGCTTGCTCCCGGAACCTGGGCGTATCGTCGGCGGCGAGGTTCACCTCGATGGGCGCGACCTGCTGCACTTACCTGAAATAGAAATTCGCCGCATTCGCGGCAATGATATCTCGATGATTTTTCAGGAACCGATGACCTCCCTCAATCCGGTTTTGCAAATAGGTGACCAGATCGCTGAAGTGCTTCGTCTGCATCAGGGATTATCGCGCCGCGAAGCTCTCGCGCAAGCAACACGGAGCCTCGCTCAAGTTGGCATTTCCGATCCACAGCAACGTTTGCGTGACTATCCTCATCAGCTTTCCGGGGGCCAACGTCAACGGGTGATGATCGCCATGGCCTTGGCGTGCGACCCGAAACTGCTGATCGCCGATGAACCGACGACAGCCCTCGATGTCACGATTCAGGCCCAGATCATGGACTTGCTGCTGAAACTCAAAGAAGAGCGGCGCATGGCAACCCTGTTGATTACCCACGATCTGGGAATTGTCGCAAGCAACGCCGACCGGGTAGCGATTATGTATGCCGGCCAGATTATTGAACTGGGGAGCATCGACAAGGTATTTTCCAACCCGCTACACCCCTACACCAGGGGATTACTGCAGTGCGTACCGCGCATTGGCGAAAAAAACAGCCTGGCCACAATTTCCGGTCAACTTCCTGATCTCACCAAAAACCATGAAGGCTGCCTGTTTGCCTCACGCTGTACCTGTCTATGCGACAGCGGACAGCGCCAACGCCCACTGCTTAAAGAAGTTGCAGACAACCACCTGGTTCGCTGCTGGAGACAGTCATAAACATGGCCCTACTTGAAGTTAAAAACTTAAGAAAAAGCTTTAAGGTAGCTGACCCACTTGGTCGCAATAGCGGCAAACTGATCGCCGTCGACAATGTTTCCTTTACTATCAATGCTGGCGAAACCTTGGGGCTGGTCGGCGAGTCCGGGTGCGGCAAATCTACCACCGGCAAACTGATTTTGCAGCTGCTTAAACCCGATCAGGGTCAGATCTTTTACGCCGGAACGGAGCTGACCAACCTCTCTGCTGCAAAAATGCGCCCCTGGCGGCGACGCATGCAGATGATATTTCAGGATCCCTTCTCTTCACTTAATCCACGCATGACGGTCGGCGCTATTTTAAGCGAGCCGCTGATCATCCATCGCCTTGTTCCAACTCGCCGGATTCGCGAGCGCGTCATCGAGTTGTTGGAAAAGGTGGGCTTGTCGGCCCAGCATGAACAGCGCTATCCTCATGAATTTTCTGGTGGTCAGCGTCAGCGCATCGGCATCGCCCGGGCGTTGGCAGTGGAACCGGAACTGATTATCGCTGATGAACCGGTCTCAGCTCTTGATCTCTCGGTTCAGGCCCAGATTCTCAACCTGCTCAAAGAGCTGCGCGAAGAACAACAGCTCAGCTATCTGTTCATTGCCCATGACCTGGCTGTAATCGAACACGTCAGTGACCGCATTGCGGTCATGTATTTGGGAAATATTGTTGAGCTGTGCGCCGCTGCAGAGCTTTATTCAAATCCACGCCATCCCTATACCGAAGCACTGCTCAACGCGGTTCCTGTGCCCGATCCAAAGCATGCCCGCCCGTTGGCCCTGGTCGGAGAAATTCCCTCCCCGGTCAATCCACCAAGTGGCTGTCATTTTCATCCACGTTGCCCTTATGCGGACAACCAGTGTCGGCAACAGGCTCCCGCACTGAAGAACATTACTGGTGACCACCATGTCGCCTGTTATCACAGCGATCAGGTCGGTCGTTATCTGGTTCGGGGTTAAGTCCGCGCCACTACCTGGCCGTTGCTGAGCTTTACGACGCGATCAAATAATATTCGCAAATAACTTAAGGTTAAGCTAAAATGCCGACACATCTGCCGACGAACCCAATTCCCTAGACAAATCCATGGCCAGAAACAAAAATAAATCAGATCTTAAACTAGGGTTACACACCCTACAGGATATCAGCGCGCTGATTCTACGCTCCCACGATCTCCACGAAACAATCAATAATATTGTTCATCTGGTCGCCGACCGTGCCCGCTCGGAAGTTTGCTCTTTATATCTGCTTGATGATGACCAGCAGACTCTGGTCCTGCGGGCGACCCACGGACTGACACCTGAGTCAATCGGCAATGTTAAATTGCAGATTGGCGAGGGATTGACCGGCAAGGTAGCGGCCGAACAACAGATTCTAGCTATCAGCAACCCTCAGAGCCATCCTGATTATCTTTTCTTTCACGAAACCGGTGAGGAACAGTTCCACACCTTCGTCGGTATTCCGTTGCTGGACCGAAGTGCCTCCATCGGCGTATTGGTTATCCAGACGCTTGATATTCATCACTTTTCAGACGATGAACTGGCGACCCTAACGACCATCGCTTTTCAGGTAGCTTCCATTGTCGTTAATGCCAGACTGCTTGACACCCTGCATCGCTATGAAATCCCCGGGCCACCAGCCCCCCTGATCCCAACAACAGAAATTGACAACAAGGCTCGGCAACATACCATCGCTTTTTATGGAAAAATGGCCTACCCGGGCATCATTACCGGCCCGGTAACAATCCTTGACCATGACTACGGCTTTGCTGATATTTTTGATGAATGCAACATTGACATAGATGCGGAGCTGAGGCGGCTGGATGAAGCCTTGCGCCAGACCCGTATTCAGACCTTGTATCTGGAAAAAAGGGTAGCCGCCCAACTTAGTCAGGAAGATGCCGCGATTTTTCATACCCATTTAATGATCCTCGAAGATCGGGGTCTTATAGAGCGTCTGCATCGTCTGATCGAAGAACGCCACAGTGCCCCTTATGCCTTAAAAAGGGTGATCAATGGCTATCTTGCGGCCTTTGCCCAGATGGAGGATCCCTATCTGCGTGAGCGTGCAGCAGACATGGAAGATGTCGGTAGACGCTTGCTCGCCAATCTGGTTGGCCGCGAACCAGACGGTCTGCAACTGCAGCAACCCAGCATTCTAGTCGCCAAACGGCTGCTCCCTTCAGATATGGCGATCCTTGACCATGAGAAAATTCTGGGGGTCGTCCTGGAGGCCAACGAAGCCAACTCCCATTCAGTGATCATGGCCAAGAGTCTTGGCATTCCCACAGTCATCGGGGTCGATGGCGCAACCATCCATATCAGCCCCAATGATCAGCTGATTCTCGATGCCAATGCCGGCTGCCTCTACCCCAATCCGACTGCCAGCATTATTGCTGAATACGAGCGCTTAGAGCAGGATCGCCTACAGGAAAAAGAGCGCCTGCTATTGTTACGTGATGTCACTGCGACGACCCGTGACGGCCGACAGGTATTGTTGCGCGCCAACATCGGTCTGATCAGTGATGTTGATGTTGCGATCAAGAACGGAGCACAAGGGGTCGGTCTGTATCGAACCGAATTTCTCTACATGACCCACAGGGGGTTTCCCGACCGCAACCAGCAATATCAGCTGTACAAACAGATTGTCGAAAAATTTGCCGGCATGCCGGTGACTATTCGCACCCTTGATATCGGTGGGGACAAAACCCTCCCCTATTTCAAACAACCACAGGAGAACAACCCCTTTATGGGGTGGCGCTCGGTACGCATCAGCCTTGACTATCCGGAAATCTTCATGGTGCAGCTTGAAGCCATCCTCATGGCCGCAACTGCCGGCCCGGTCCGACTCCTGTTTCCGATGATCTCCAATTTAAATGAAATCCGTAGCTGCAAAGCACTGGTGCGCCAAGCTGCGCAGCAACTGGAAAAGGAAGGAATTCCCTACCAACAAAATATTCAGATTGGAGCGATGATCGAGATCCCAGCGGCCATTCATCTGGCCCCTCATCTGGCCAAAGAGGTCGACTTTTTTGCCCTTGGCAGCAACGATCTGATTCAATATCTGCTGGCTGCCGATCGTTCCAACCCACGCGTGCAGAACCACTACGATCCTCTGCATCCAGCCGTTTTACAGAGTATCGACACGCTGGTTTCTGTTGCCCATAGCGCGGGGACAGACCTCTGTCTGTGTGGCGAGATGGCCACAGACCCGGCCTGCCTGCTGGCCCTGATCGGTCTGGGGATCCGTGATTTTTCCTTATCGGCCCCCTATATTCCCCAGCTAAAAAACATCATCAACCAACTCGACAGCAACGCTGCACAAGCTGTCATCCGCCAGGCACTGGAACTTGGCGACAGCTCAGAAATTCGCCATCTGCTCGATTCCCATCTGGCATACTGAATCCTTTGTAACTTTGTATCTATTCAGCTCCCTCTATTGCGCAGGGTCGGGGGTCCTGTGGCAAGGGTGTCTGTCGCCATGGACGGCGACAGCAAACGGTCATGGATGACCCGGCGGGGAACAATCGCGTCCCTTGACATAGGTCCCCCGACCCGGTGCTGAACAAATCTTTGTAACTTCTTAAGTAACCTCTATCAAAACCAGCAGACAGAAATATCTTTGCAGGAGTGGCCTTCAGCCACGATCGCGGTTAAAGCCGCTCCGATAATAGGCATGAAATAGTTGCAAAAAAAAACAGCCGAACCCTCACAAAAGAAGATCCGGCTGCACCACAATGACTGTGTGGTAAAAATATCTATTCTATAACAGCAAGCAGATCCCCCTGCTCGACCTGATCTCCCTCATCAAAAACCAGTTGCTTGACAACACCGGCGCGGCGCGTCTTCACATTGGTCTCCATCTTCATCGCCTCGGTAATCACCAGCACATCACCGTCTTCGACCGTATCCCCTTCCTTAACCATCAGCTTAAAAATTTTGCCCGGCATCGGCGCGCCGATCTCATGGCGATTATCCGGGTCAGCCTTGACATTGCTCTTGATATCGGTCTCTACCGAGCGGTCGACAACGGTCGTCATCCGGGGTTCACCATTGAGCTCAAAATAGATATGGCGGGTACCATCCTCACGAACCCGACCAATGGCACTGAGTTTGACAATCAAGGTCTTGCCAGGTTCAATCTCAATGGTGACCTCATCACCGATATCCAGACCATAGAAGAACACCGGGGTCGGCAATACCGAAACATCACTATGTTCCTGACGGAAGCGATCATATTCCTCATAAACGCCGGGATAGAGCACTGCAGAGAGGACATCGCGGTCAGACACCTTATGTCCGAGCTTTTTCTCCAGTTCATCTTTTTTCAGGACAAAATCCGCCGGTTCAAGCAATTCCCCCGGCCGGCAGGTCAGCGGCTGTTCACCGCGTAGGATAATCTGTTGCAAGCGTTCCGGGAAACCGCCATAGGGCTGGCCGATCATCCCCTTGAAAAAATCGACGACCCCTTTGGGGAAGGCCATCTCTTCGCCGCGCTCAAAAACATCTTCCGGGGTCAGATTGTTCTGCACCATAAACATTGCCATATCGCCGACAATTTTTGACGACGGTGTGACTTTGATCAGATCACCAAACATATCATTAACGGTGCGATACATCTGCTTGCATTCTTCCCAACGATGGCCCAACCCCAAGCCTTCGACCTGTGGTTTAAAGTTGGAATACTGGCCACCGGGAATTTCATGGTAGTACACCTGTGCGGTGCCACTGCGCAACTCTGATTCAAAGGGAGCATAGTAGGTGCGGCAGGTTTCCCAGTAGTTGGCCAGTTTCTGCAAGCCGTCATTGTCCATCTGCGGGTCCCAGATCGTTCTTTCAAGAGCAGCTAACAGAGCATTCATATTCGGTTGTGCGGTCAAACCGGATACGGAAGACAGGGCCACGTCAACGATATCGCATCCGGCCTGGGTTGCCATCAGCAGCATGGCACCACCGTTGCTGGAGGTATCGTGAGTATGCAGATGGATCGGCAAGCTGACTTCATTTTTCAGGGCTTTGATCAGTTTTTCGGCAGCAAAAGGTTTGATCAGCCCCGCCATGTCCTTGATCGCCAGAATATGGGCGCCCATCTTCTCCAGCTCTTTGGCCATGGAGACATAGTATGCCAACGGATACTTGTCGCGTTTGGGATCTAGAATATCGCCGGTGTAGCAGATAGTCGCCTCACAAATGGTGCCGCTCTTGCGCACCGCTTCCATCGCTACCTGCATGCCCTTGGTCCAGTTCAGTGAATCAAAGACCCGGAACACATCGATACCGCTCTCTGCAGCCTTGGCAACAAATTCCTGAACGACATTGTCAGGATAATTAGTGTAACCCACGGCATTGGAACCACGCAGCAGCATCTGAAACAGAATATTCGGCACCTTGGTGCGCAAACGATCAAGGCGCTCCCACGGATCTTCGCGTAAAAAACGCATGGACACATCGTAGGTAGCGCCACCCCACATCTCCAGGGAGAAGAGACCGCCACCCAGGTGCGCAGTAGCTTCAGCAATCCGATCAAGATCAAAGGTACGGAAGCGGGTCGCTACCAGAGACTGGTGGGCATCACGCATGGTGGTATCGGTAATCAGCAACTGTTTGTGATCGCGCGCCCACTGTGCCAGACCTTCGGGGCCTTTTTCACGCAAAATATCCCGTGTGCCGCGGGGATGTTGCTGGCCATAAGGGATTTCGGGAATATCCGGTTCACGTAAGGAAGAAAATTTCAGGGCCTTATCGGCAGGGATACCGGGATAGCCATTGACGGTGACATCACCGATATAATTGAGGATTTTGTTGGCACGATCCTGCTTGATGCGGACATCAAACACTTCCGGATGTTTTTCGAGAAAAGACGTATCACAATCGCCGGTTAAAAAGACCGGGTGGGTAATCACCTTCTCCAGAAAGCCAATATTGGTTTTAACACCACGAATACGGAATTCCTGCAGGGCGCGGTGCATGGTCCGCGAAGCATCCAGGAAGGTCAGGCCCCAGGTTGAAATCTTGACCAGCAGGGAATCGTAATGGGGGGTAATCACCGCGCCGGCGTAACCGGCAGCGGCATCCAGACGCACCCCAAAACCGGCGGCAGTACGGTACGCTTTGATGGTACCAAAATCAGGCGCAAAATTATTATCCGGATCTTCTGTAGTAATCCGCGACTGAATCGCAAACCCGCGCAGTTCAATATCCTTCTGACTCTTGATACCAATTTCCGGATCACTGAGTTTGTGTCCTTGGGCGACTAGGATCTGCGCCTGCACCAGATTACGCAGGGTCACCAGCTCGGTCACCGTGTGCTCAACCTGAATCCGCGGATTGACTTCGATAAAGTAGAAGTTTTCCTCTTTATCCATCAAAAACTCAACCGTCCCGGCGTTAATGTAACCAACCGAGTTAGCGATATTCAGGGCGTAAGAACAAAGTTCTTCGCGTTTTTTCGGAGTCAGATAAAGGGATGGTGCAATTTCGATAACCTTCTGATGCCGACGCTGGATCGAGCAGTCCCGCTCATAAAAGTGAACCAGGTTGCCATGCTTATCGCCAAGAATCTGGACCTCAACATGCTTAGGATTTTTGACGTATTTTTCGAGAAAAATCGTCGCATCCCCGAAAGAGGCCTGCGCTTCAGAAGCTGCGCTTCGTAACCCTTCAAGCAGTTCTTTCTGATTTTGAGCAACGCGCATACCGCGCCCGCCTCCGCCGGCACTGGCCTTAACTATAATCGGATAACCAGCTGATTTAGCGAAGATCAACGCCTCTTCTTCAGTGCGAACAGGATCAGTTGTCCCCGGGACAATCGGGACCCCGGCTTCAATAGCTACCTTGCGACCTGATACCTTGTCACCCAGACGGCGCTGAATCTCGGGGGTCGGCCCAATAAAGGCAATACCAGCACGTTCGCATGCAGCCGAAAATTCGGCATTTTCGGACAAAAATCCATACCCTGGATGAATGGCATCAACATTTTTCTTGCGCGCCAGATCAATAATCTCATCAATCCCTAAGTAGGCATCAATGGCGCCCTTCCCTTTGCCGATCAGGTAGGCCTCATCAGCCTTGTAACGATGCAGAGAAAGGCGATCCTGCTCGGAGTAGATGGCGACGGTGGAAATGCCAAGTTCGGTGCAGGCACGGAAAATCCGGATCGCAATTTCACCACGGTTAGCTGCCATGATTTTTTTAAATTTCGTTATACTCATTGTTTTAGCTACTCCTTGAAAGGTGTCAAATAACAAATCTGTACATTTTTGAGATAACTAAATTTTTTTATTTTAAGTAAATTTATTACTATATTTCAATGACTTGCGGAACTTCACAGCTGCAAAGAAACAATAAAAGAGAGGCTTTGTCAAGCTAGAATAGCGTTTTACTTTTATCAGAAAAGGTATGAAAGCGACCAAAGAACGACTGCTCTAATGAGTTTTCATTCGAAAAATCAGCAGCATACAAACTAAATAATATTTACTCTATATGGGAAAAAGGGAGGGGAAATCAGAATTATTATTTTTTCAGGAAGACTATTTCAAGAGAAGTAAAGTTGTGCAAGGGCTGGGTTGCCCTGAAATCGGAAAAAAAGAACTCAGCTGTAAGTTTCCAACCGCGCCGGGCCTGGATCATGGATACCCCGGGCATATGCCGACATCCCCTGCTGAACAAAGGATGCAGGCTGAACATTGTCATCGGGATTGTGTTGCCGTTCTCGCTCTGCAATCTGCTCCTGTGATATTTCGCCGCGGGCCTCGATCGCCAGCGCCTGAGCTTGTTGCGCCACTTTCATATCCTGAGCACTGGGCTGGGCTGGTGCCAGAGCTGCAGCTCGTACCTGCTGGGCTTTTTGCAGGGTTGCCTGCGGATCACCCGGGATGGGTGAAATATCAATGCTGACAGAGCCACCAACCGCGTAAGTACGTCCATCGGGGCCACGCTCATAATCGTAGGCAGGCGCACCGGCATAAGAACCCCCGGCTGCAGCATGGGCGGCCTCGTGAGCGCGAACTTCGCGGTCGCGCATCTGGAGATCACGAATTTCCAATGCTTCACGGCTGAATTCCAGTTTATCGACAACAGAGGAAGATTGTCTCTGTTCTTGTTCGGGGTTGGGTTTTTCTTGGCTTTCTTCGGGCTGGGGACTTGCTTCAGCAGGGTCGGACACAGATTGAGGGGGGCCGAAACGAGGAATCATTGCGGTTGACTGAAAGGGATTATAGACCCCGATGTTGATCAAGGGTTCCGGCATCAATGTCACTCCAGGAAGGATAATGTTGAGAATTTAGCATAAAACCACTATTAAACTCAAATAATCTTAGCATCCATCATTGGAGAACCAAAAAGTGTCCAGCAGCGTGCGGTTGCGTTGCCTTATGTCAACCGCACGCTGCTGGTAGAAATAATTCTGTCATCAAGAACCGTGATCACTATTTTGTTGAATGTTTTTCCATCCGCTTTCGCTCGTTGGCATCCAGATATCGTTTACGCAAACGGATTGATTTCGGGGTTATCTCCACCAACTCATTGTCGTCAATATATTCCAACGCCTGTTCAAGAGACAGAATTTTCGGTGGAATAATACGTACTGATTCATCAGTTCCCGATGCCCGCACATTGGTCAGCTTTTTCCCTCTACAAGAATTAACCACCAGATCATTCTCACGCGAATGCTGACCAATGATCATCCCTTCGTAAACCTGCACCCCTGGACCAACAAACAAAATCCCCCGATCCTGCAGATTAAACAGCGAGTAAGCCACGGTTTCACCGCTTTCCATGGCAATCAACACGCCATTTTTTCGGCCCTCAATCGGGCCTTTGTAGGGAGCATAGCTGTGAAAACTATGGTTCATTACTCCGGTGCCGCGGGTATCGGTCATAAACTCGGTACGAAAACCGATTAGCCCCCGTGCCGGGATCTGAAACTCAATGCGGTTGGTGCCTTCCATGGTCTGCATAGAGGTCATTTCTGCCTTGCGCCGGCCAAGCTTTTCGATCACCGTCCCTTGATACTCCTCAGGCACATCGATCGCCAGATATTCGATCGGTTCACATTTCTCGCCATCAATCTCACGGAAAATGACCTCCGGCTTGGAGACCGAAAGTTCAAATCCCTCACGACGCATATTCTCAATCAGGATAGACAGGTGCAGTTCTCCTCGCCCGGAAACTTTAAAGGTGTCGGTACTGGCAGTATCTTCAACGCGCAGCGATACGTTGGTCCGCAGTTCTTTCGTCAACCGTTCACGAATGTTGCGTGAAGTCACCCATTTCCCTTCACGACCGGCAAAAGGGGAATTGTTAACAATAAAGTTCATCGACAGAGTTGGTTCATCGATTGCAACATAAGGCATGGCTTGCGGATTTTCCGCATCGGCCAAGGTTTCACTGATTCCCATTTCTTCAAAACCGGCAACCGTGACAATATCACCGGCGCTGGCATCACTTATCTCCACCTGTTGTAACCCCTGATAACCAAGCAACTTGGAAACACGCCCATAGGTCACCTTGCCATCGCGGTCAATCCGCGCCACCGTCTCGCCGGAATGAAGGGTACCGTTGGCGATCTTTCCAGTTGCGGTACGACCAATAAACTTGTTGTAATCGATGCTGCTGATCAGCATCTGGAAAGGTGCAGCCGGATCACCGGTTGGCGGATCAACACGCTCGCGAATCACATCAAACAGAGGCTGCAAATCGTCTGATTCATCTTCTAATGATACCTTGGCAATCCCGAATTTGGCACTGGCATAAACAATGGGGAAATCAAGTTGATATTCATTGGCGTTAAGTTCGCAGAACAGATCGAATACCATATCAACAACCGCTTCGGGGCGCGCCCCGGGACGATCAATTTTGTTAATAACGACAAGCGGTTTGATTCCCAGATCAAGTGATTTTTTCAACACAAAGCGGGTTTGCGGCATCGGCCCATCAAAGGCATCGACCAGCAACAGTACCGAATCGACCATTTTCAGAATCCGCTCAACTTCACCGCCAAAATCAGCATGGCCCGGGGTGTCGACGATATTGATCTTCAGATCGCCGCGCTGTACGGCCAGATTTTTTGATAAGATAGTGATGCCACGTTCTTTTTCAAGATCATTACTGTCCATCACCCGCTCGGTAATGACCTGATGCTCGCGAAACACTCCCGATTGTACCAGCATGGCATCCACCAGGGTGGTTTTACCGTGGTCAACGTGAGCGATAATGGCTATGTTCCTAATATTTTCAATCATTCTAAATCCCTTATAAAACGTAATTTTCCGGCAAAAGGAGCGCGATTATGGCAGAAAAGGATAAGCAATCCAAGACAAATTATTAAACGGCCTATCCACTTGTTAATACA
>CAZMFD010000016.1:43156-49688 GCA_964565445.1 uncultured Geobacteraceae bacterium | reverse complement strand
ACCAAACCACCCTAACTTGTCAATATTTTTCTTTGCTGCGTTGTGCGTTTTTTTGACCGTGCCGAGCGGTTTCGCTGGGCAACGGAGCGCAGTTATAACCAAAGCACCCTTGAGCGTCAACTCTTTTTTTTAAAAAAATTCTGGCATCAACAACCTGCTGATCTTGCGAACCTTTTGAGGCCAGAAAAATGATGGCAACTAGAGGGCTTCGATGATTGTATAGTTTTTCTTGCCTTTCTGGACAAGAAGATAAGATCCTCCGACCAGATCGGCCGCCGTAACCAGGTAGTCCTGATCAGTCACCTTGGCCTTATTCAGACTGAGACCATTGCCCTTGATGGTGCGGCGCAGGTCGCCCTTAGAGGGAAAGGCCGATGTATGGCTTGCCAACAGTTCAACAACAGGAATGCCGGCCTCGAGAGCGGTACGCGCAACCGGAAAGGTCGGGACGCCCTCAAATACTGACAGAAATGTTTCTTTGTCCAGCCTGGCAAGGCTATCTGTCGTTGCGTTGCCAAAGAGAATCTGCGTTGCTTCAATCGCCTTATCATATTCCCCTGCACCGTGAACCATACAGGTTACCTCTGCGGCCAGACGTTTCTGTAAGGGGCGCAGGTGCGGCGCTGCAGCCTGTTCCTTTGCTAGCTCTGCTATTTCTTCCTGAGTAAGTAAAGTGAAAATTTTGATATACTTCTCAGCATCCGCATCCGAAACATTCAGCCAAAACTGGCAGAACTTGTAGGGCGTGGTTAATTTTGCAGCAAGCCAGACATTGCCGCTTTCAGTTTTGCCGAACTTGCCGCCGTCTGCCTTGGTGATCAGCGGACAGGTCAGGGCAAAGGCGTCGCCACCTTCTTTACGACGGATAAGCTCGGTTCCGGTGGTGATGTTCCCCCATTGATCTGAGCCACCCATCTGCAATCGACAGTTTTTTTCCCGATACAGATGCAAGAAATCCGTGGCCTGAACCAGCTGGTAGGTAAATTCAGTAAAAGAGAGTCCGGTTTTGGACTCATCACTCAGTCGTTTTTTAACGCTGTCTTTGGCCATCATATAATTGACGGAGATATGCTTGCCAATATCACGGATAAATTGGAGAAACCCGAAATCTTTCATCCAGTCGTAATTATTGACCATTTCAGCAGCGTTGGCGTTGTTCGGCGCAAAATCCAGAAACTTCATCAGCTGCCCTTTAAGGCAATCAACATTGTGCTCAAGGGTCTGCTCATCAAGCAGGTTGCGCTCTGCGGACTTCATTGACGGATCACCGATCATACCGGTTGCGCCGCCAACCAGCACAATTGGTTTGTGTCCGGCGCGCTGAAAATGCTTGAGCATCATGACGCTGACCAGATGGCCGATATGCAGAGAATCAGCCGTCGGATCGATACCGACATAGGCCGTGGTCATCTCCTTCTGAAGCTGCTCTTCAGTACCGGGGGTGATATCGTGGACCATGCCGCGCCATTGTAGCTCTTCAATAAAGTTCTTGGTCATGACTATCCTGCTTTGCCTGTATAGAGGCTTATCTTCCGGGCCGGTGGCGGCGGGAAACTATGGCCGGACAGATCAAAACCGCGCCTGGATACGCTCAATCCGGGTACAGCAGCCACTATCCTCATCAATGGTCAGCACCACCGCTGACAGCTGTGGGTTATTTTTAGCCACCTCGAGACGTACCGGCATCTGTGACAAGAAACGCTCCAGCGCTGCGTCCTTTTCGTTACCGATAATAGCATCCTGACTGCCCGACATACCGACATCGGTTAAATAGCCGGTGCCACCGGGGAGAATCGATTCATCTGCGGTCTGTACGTGGGTATGGGTGCCGATCACCGCGCTGACCCGACCGTCGAGATAATAACCCAGCGCCTGCTTCTCACTGGTTGCCTCGGCATGAAAGTCAACCAGGATAATAGAGGTGGCCTGGCGCAGTTCATCAATGAGCAGATCGGCAGCGCGAAATGGACAATCGAGATTTTTCATAAAAACCCGCCCCTCCAGATTGCAGATACCAACCCTGATCCCATTTGCAGCCTCATAGACCCCGGTACCCCGGCCCGGTAGCCCGGGGGGATAGTTGGCGGGGCGTAGCAGACGATGCTCCCGATCAAGAACCGGAATGATCTCCTTCTTGTCCCAGATATGGTTGCCGGAAGTAACAACATCCACACCATAGGCAAAAAGCTCCTTGAGAATTGATCCGGTTAACCCATAGCCGGCGGCGGCATTTTCACCATTAGCAATCACCAGATCGACCTGATAGCGACTAACCAGCCCTTTCAGGTGGTCACTCAGAGCCTTTCTACCGGCCCGGCCGACAATGTCACCAACAAACAACAATTTCAATACAACAACCTCGAATCTCCAGCATGATGCCTGTCTACAGCAGAATTAACTGACCGTAAAGTGCCACCGCATAAGAAGAACCACCACCAACCAATAACTTATTTAGCGTACTCTACTGCCCGCGTCTCACGAATAACATTGACGCGAATCTGCCCCGGATAGGTCATCTCCTGCTCAATCTTGGCAGCGATATCCTTGGCCAGAACGTGAGAATAATCATCAGACACATCATCGCTGGAAACCATCACCCGGATTTCACGCCCGGCCTGAATGGCAAAACAACCCGTCACCCCGGAAAAGGATGTGCCGATCTGTTCGAGATCACGCAAGCGCTTGACGTAGGTCTCCAGAGTCTCGCGGCGGGCGCCGGGGCGGGCGCCGGACAGGGCGTCGGCGGCCTGCACCAGAATAGCGAGAACCGAATCGGGTTTTTCATCTTCATGGTGGGCCATGATCGCATGAACAATAGCCGGCGACTCGCCATATTTGCGTGCCAGCTCCCCACCATTGACCGCATGGGAGCCCTCCAGCTCGTGACTAACCGCCTTGCCAATATCATGTAACAGGGCAGCGCGCTTGGCTTCTTTAACGTTAAAACCCAGCTCAGCGGCCATCATGCCGCAAAGAAAAGCCATTTCGATCGAGTGAACCAGAATATTCTGCCCATAAGAGGTGCGATATTTAAGCATTCCCAACAACTTGACAATTTCCGGGTGAATCCCATGAACACCGACATCGAAGGTAGCCTGTTCACCGGCTTGACGGATTTCCTCGTCGACCTCTTCGCGCGCCTTCTCGACCAACTCCTCGATCCGTGCCGGGTGAATCCTGCCATCAGCGATCAGACGCTCCAGAGCAATACGAGCAACCTCGCGGCGCACCGGATTAAAACCGGAGATAACCACCGCCTCAGGGGTATCATCGATAATCAGATCGATACCGGTTGCGGCTTCTATCGCGCGGATATTACGCCCCTCGCGGCCGATTATCCGTCCCTTCATCTCGTCCGACGGCAAGGGCACCACACTGACAGTTTTTTCTGCTACAAAATCACCAGCATAGCGCTGAATTGCCAATACCAGAATTTTCTTGGCTTTTTTGTCAGCGGTTTCCACTGCTTCATCCTCGATGCGCTTGATACTTTTGGCGGCATCATGGCGCGCCTCACTTAACATCCCATCAATTAACTGCTGCTTGGCTTCAGCCTGGGTGAGACCGGAAATCGCTTCAAGACGCGTTTGCTGCTCTGCCCGCAATTTTTCGGTTTCAACCATCTTGCTCTGCAATTCAGACTCAAATTGGCGCAATTCTTTTTCTTTGGCGGCCAGCTCGTCGTTCTTCTTTTCCATTTGATCAAATTTACGATCAAGATTCTCTTCTTTTTGTTGCAGCCGGTTCTCGTTGGTGTGAATCTCCTTACGCAACTCGCGCGCCTCTTTTTCCCAATCAGTCTTGGCCTGAAGAACCAGATCCTTAGCCTGAATAATGGCCTCTTTGGTGATTGTTTCCGCTTCTTTACCGGCGTCACTGACAATTTTCTGGGCGACAATCTTGGCACTGTTAACCGTCGACTCCGAGAGCTTACGGCGCAGCAACATTCCTAAAAAAACCCCGGCAGCCAGGGCGACCAGAACCAACACAATGGTGACTATTTCTGTTTGCATAAAAACCTCCCCCTTTAAAGGGCTATGTTAAGCCTGGCAACTTGTTGCGCCAGGTAATGGTTTCTGTATCTGTCACCAGAACATCCAGAGACTGATCGTGCGCGTCGACAGGTAATGCGTCACACAACTGAAATGAGTAAGAAAAACCGACCCGAACGACCTGGTCGGAAAACCGCGACAGGTAACGATCATAAAATCCTCGACCGTAACCAAGGCGGTGACCGAAGCGATCAAAAGCCACCCCGGGAACCAGAATTAAGTCCGGCACCTGCTGACTGCTATTCAGTTCGGCAGCAGGCTCAAGCACACCAAAAGACCCCGGTATCAGCTGCCCCGGGCTGTTAATCTCAACAAAGTGAAGGGCCTCTCCTGCGACCCGGGGATAATAAACCAGTTTTCCCTGGCGACAGGCCGCGGCAAAGATCTCACTCGTTGCTATTTCATTGTGAATGGGACTGTAGAGTGCCATGCTCTGAACTGAGGAAAACAGCTCAGTCGCAAGCAAGCGCTGCTGAGCCAGGCGCGACAATTGTTCCACCTGCTCAAGCAGCAGGGCACTGCGACGCCCTAGCATGTGTGCTCGGATCGCTTTTTTGTCCATAAAACAATAAGTCCTGACTTGCTGCAGGGATGATCTGAAGGTTCCGCCAAAGGAGGGGGGCATAAGCGAGAGGAAAAACGGGTATTTAAGCAGTTTACCGGCAATAGCGCTTTAGCGGTAATTGTAATCCACCTATATGAAGGAAGCCGCTCTTAAAGACAACTTGCACTCATAAGATATATCCGCAACAGATACTGCGCGCCAATGAAATATAAACCACACAACCCGCTCCCGGGCCCAATTTAATACCCGGAGTGGTTTGACTTGCATTCACTTCTTCTCGTTCAACGCCCAACCTGCCAGCGCCTTAACGATCTATCAATCAACCCGACAACAGTCGAGAATATCGGTGATATTACAACGGATTGTTCGGGATTAGCAACCAAAATTATCATCAATTTCCAGTGATAATTGATGCTCCAGTTGTCCCAAGCGCTGGGCTATCTCGCTATCTTCCTGCGCTTTCTGTTCCAGCAGCAGCAAGTGGTCACCAGCCAGGTTCAACAGGGTCAGAATCATCAGATCAACAGTGTCTACAGACCTGCCGGCGGCTGTTTCTGCCAGCTTATTCTCCGCAAAAGCAACAACTCTCTGGACCTGTTCTTCGGATTGCTGACTACGCAGGGTATAGATGCGCCCCTGAATCCTGATCTGAATTTGTGCACTCATGCCCCCCCCTCCACATCGATATCATCTAAACCAGCAAGGATTCGGTCAATTTGCTTCAGCAGGTGCTGTTTTTCCTCCAACCACCTCTGCTTTTCAAGCTGCAACTGCTGATTGTTGAGCTTCAGGGCTCGATGTTGGTCAAGCAATACGGCTATGGATTTTTCCAGGGGAACCAGCTTCTGCATCTTACTTACCTCCATGCTGGCCTGTGCAGCACCACAAAATCAAGAACGCTCAAACAGGGCACTGACAAACATTTCAGCATCAAAGAAGCGTAAATCGTCAAGTTTTTCACCAATACCAACGTAACGAACAGGGACACCAAGTTCAGCCGCGATGGCGATGACAATGCCCCCCTTCGCTGTTCCATCCAGCTTGGTCAGAGCGATCCCGCCCAAGCCAACCGCTTCATGAAACATGCGTGCCTGGGTCAGGGCATTCTGGCCGGTCGTGGCGTCGAGCACCAGGAGAATTTCATGAGGAGCCCCGGGAATCTCACGATCAAGCACACGGCGGACCTTTTTCAGTTCTTCCATCAGGTTCGTCTTGGTATGCAGGCGACCAGCGGTATCCAGCAACAGGATATCAGCCTTACGTGCCACCGCTGCTTTCGCGGCATCAAAGGCAACCGCCGCCGGGTCAGCCCCTTCACCATGACGAATAACCTCAACTCCGGCACGTTTGCCCCAGACCTCGAGCTGCTCAGCTGCCGCCGCACGGAAGGTATCACCCGCCCCGAGGACGACCTTGTGACCGCTCCGGGAGAGCTGATTGGACAATTTGCCGATGGTGGTTGTCTTGCCAACCCCGTTGACGCCAACAACCATCATCACAAAAGGGGAAGCACTGCTGAAATCGACGGGGCGCGCCTCCACCGTGAGGATTTTTTTCAGCTCCTCCTTGAGGAGTTCACGAACCTGTTCAGGGTCTTTTAATTTCCCTGCGGCCAGACGCGTTTCCAGGGCCTGGATCAGATGCTGGGTGGTTTTCATACCCAGGTCAGCGGTAATCAGCACCTCTTCAAGGTCTTCGAGCAGCTCTTCGTCAATCTCGGCGCGACCACGCAGCAGGCTGTCAATCCGCCCTACCAGTGATGACTGAGTTTTGGAGAGCCCCTGTTTAAGACGCTCAAAAACACTCAGGCGGGGTTCGGGTTCGATTTCCGGTTCGGGTTCGATTTCCGGTTCGGGTTCGATTTCCGGTTCGGGTTCAATTTCCGGTTCGGGTTCAATTTCCGGTTCGGGTTCAA
>CAZMFD010000016.1:12529-43056 GCA_964565445.1 uncultured Geobacteraceae bacterium | reverse complement strand
CGGGTTCAATTTCCGGTTCGGGTTCAATTTCCGGTTCGGGTTCAATTTCCGGTTCGGGTTCAATTTCCGGTTCAGGTTCAATTTCCGGTTCGGGTTCAATTTCCGGTTCGGGTTCAAGTGGCTTTTTGGGACGTTTCTTTTTCTTTGATGGGCGGCGGACAATTTGCAACATCAGCAGCACCAGCAATAGAGCCAGGATCGTCGCTATCAGGTACAGCACCCCCCAGGCCGCCACCATCAGGTGCTCCGCCGGGACACCAATAGTTGCCAACCATTGGGTCAACAGTTCAATAAAACCGGTAAATTTTTCGAGGACATCGTCAACGGTCAGAGTTCTGACCTTATCAACCAGATCGTACCAACTCATATTCATTATTCCAAACAAGGTTAAAGTCATGCGCTGCGCCGGGCAAAACCGGCAGCCGTGGTGCCCTACAGGGCAATATCATCATACAGGTGCTCTGCACAGCGGCGCAATTTCTGTGCCGCGCGGGCGACCAGCGCCCCTTGCCGCAACTGGAGAATCAGCAGATAATCTTCCGTCAAGGGTTGAATCAATGTGGTTCCCTGTTGCGTACGAATAACCACTTCTTCGGGACAATCCGAGCCCATACGCTTCAAAGCCCCTCGCAGCAAGGTCAGAATGATCCCCTGATGGGCGCCCAGAATCTTAATATCATACTCGCCGAGGTGCGTTGCCTGATCGACAGCCTCCCCTTCCCAATCGACGATAATCACTCCGAGAGACCCGGGAACCTCCTGCAACAGCTGATTCAAAACTGCTTTAAACGACATAGGCTTTTTCTCCTGTGGCGATCAAGCCCCGGCAACGGCATGCTCAGTTTTATCACCTACTGCCGTCGCGTAGTCATTCATCCGCACCGATACCAGTCGCGACACGCCGGGTTCCTGCATCGTAACACCATAAAGGGTATCAACCACCCCCATGGTGCGCTTGCTGTGAGTAATCAGAATAAACTGAGAGCGGTCGGTCATCTCGCGCACCATTTCGGCAAAGCGATCGATATTGGCGTCATCCAGTGGCGCATCAACCTCATCGAGAACGCAGAACGGCGTCGGTTTGAGCAGAAACAGGGAAAAAATCAGGGCGACAGCAGTCAGGGCTTTTTCTCCACCCGACAAAAGATTAACGTTCTGCAGACGCTTGCCCGGGGGCTGGACAATGATGTCGATCCCGGTTTCAAGCAGATCATTTTCATCGGTCAGCCGCAACTGCGCCTGGCCACCACGAAACAATCGAGGGAAAACCTGGCGAAACATTTCATTTGCCTGGTCAAAGGTTTCCTTAAAGCGCCGACGGGTTGTCCGATTAATCTGGGCGATCGCCTTTTCCAGGTCATCCAGTGACTGTTTGAGATCATCACGCTGGCCGACAAGAAAATCATAACGCTTTTCCTGCTCCTCGTACTCTTCTATCGCCATCAGGTTCACTTCTCCGAGATCGGCAATTTTCTGTTGCAGACGCTGCAGCTGTTGCTGCTGACGTTCAAGTTCCCCTTCTGCGGCTTGGGGAACCTGATGCAGACGCAGATCAACAGCATAGCGTTCCTGCACGCCTTGATACAGATGCTCCGCCTCCAGCTGCTGTTCGCGTTGTCGTAACTGTAAACGCGCAACGCTCTTGCGCGCCTCCTCGGCATCGCTACGCAAACGCCGTAACTGCTCACGATCCTCATCGAGTTTTTCGCGCAGTTGCTGATAAGCCTCCTGCAAACGCACAGTCTGCTGTAATTGCGTCTGTCTGTCATCAAGGCGCTGCTCCAGATCAGCACGGATCTGGGCTTGTCGCTGTTGGAGCTGCGTGCGCGAAGCATCCTGCTGTAACAATCGCTGTTCCAGGCTCTGCAGTCGTTCACGCAATTCATGACGTTGCCGGTCAACGCGCCCAAGGGCCTGATCTGCCGCCTGACGTTGCTGCTGCAGTGCGGCAACAGCAACCCGATAACCGGTCATAGCCTCACGGCAACGATCAACCTCCTGACGCAACAAGGTTAATTCCTCCTGGTCACGCTGCTGTTGTTGCTCAAGGTCTTGCTGCTGTGCCAACGCCGCATCACGTCCGGCCTGGCACTCTTCCATTTCTGCCAGCAGACCGTTATGAACTTCTTCGATCTGCTCCAGATCAAACAAAAGAAGCTGCCGGCGGCGCGCCAGGGTGTCCTGCTCTTTATCGAGGGCCTGCTGATCCTTCCCTAGCTCCAGCGACTGCAGTTCTAGACGGTGCTTTTCATTCTGAAGTCGGGCCAGAACCTCTTCGGTTTCACGCAAGCGATCCTGCTGTAGCTCAAGTTCACGTTCCTGACTGCTGTGTTTTAACTCCAGCTCGGCGATGCGCTCAGTCAGGTCATCCAATTGACGTTGGCGACGCAGCAATCCCGAGGCTGAGGCGGCAATGGAGCCGCCATTGAGGACACCGCGCCAATCCAGACAGGTTCCGGTACAGTCAACCAGGGTCACCCCAACAGCAAGTTGTTCATCAAGGTGGTCAGCAACGGTGCCAACCACAAAAACGCCGCTGAACAATTGCGCAACCACCCTTTCGGCACCGGCAACCGGGGTGACCAGCTCAATCAGCGGGATCCCGACTGGACTGACGCCGGCCACCGGCGCCTTGTCGGGTAGCAGCATGACACCGCGCACCTGCTGTTGCTGCAACAGTTCAAGGCTGGTAACCGGCGTTTCGCCAACGGCTAATGGAATCGCTTGCAAGCGCTCACCCAGGACACTTTCAACCGCAAGTTCATGGGCCGCGTCAACGCGCAACAGATCGGCAACAATTCGCCGGCTCGCAGCAGCGGCCAACAGGGCGCGGGTACCTTCGCCACAACCTTCACGCCGCTGTTGCAACTCTTCGAGAGATTCAAAACGGGAGCGCAGCTGCGCGAGGTTCTGGCGACTATCATTAACCAGCGCCTGCTGCTGCTCCAGATGGTTTTTTATCACCTGAAGCTCTTCCTGCAGCCCCTGCTGTTGTTCGTGCAATGACTCGGCTTTGCTGCTGACCGCGCTCCGCTGACCGGCCAGCTGTTGGACCTGCTCATCCAGTTCGCGGCGGCGCACATCAATCTGGGCCAACTCCTTGTGGAGCTGTTGCTGGCGCTGTTTTCCCGCTGCCAGACGGCGCTCAATCTCTTCCCGGCGATTCTGCAGACGACTGGCCTGGGTAAATTGTTCCATCAGCGTCCGCCGGCCTTGCTCGTAGCGCTCATTGGCATGACGATCATGCTCTAAAGCCTGATTCAGCTCTTTTTCAGCACTGGCGGTTTTATCTTCAAGATCACTCAAACCGTCCTTCGATTCCTGCTGCTGCGTCTGTAACTCACAAGCTTCGTTCTCAAGCTCGGCAAGACGCATGGTGCATTGTTCAACTTCAGTGCGCGCCTGCTGCTCCTGCTCCTGCAGCTGCTCCTGCTGACGCAGAATCAGGCCCTGCTCACTTTCCAGGCGGGTAATGTCGGCACCCGCCTGATAATCCTGTTGTTGAGCCTGATGATAATCCCCTTCGGCGGCGGTGAGTTGCAGCTGCTGTTCTTCCAGGCGCAGATCTCCCGCTTCCAATTGGCCATCAAACCGTTCGAGGATATCTGTTTCGCGTTTCTCCTGCTGTTCCAGCAGGGCGACCTCTTCATCAAGACGCTGCAAACGGTTACCACTGAGGCTCAGCTCAATCTGACGCGCTTCACGGCGCAGCTCGCGAAATTTCTCCGCTTTACTTGCCTGGCGCTGCAGGCTACCGATCTGACGCCTGACCTCAGAAATAATATCACCCAGACGAATCAGGTTCTGGCGCGTCGCATCCATCTTGCGCAGAGCACTTTTCTTGCGTGACTTGTATTTGGTGACCCCGGCCGCTTCTTCAATCAGGCTGCGCCGCTCCTCCGGCTTGGCACTGACCAGAGCCCCAACCTTACCTTGTTCAATAATCGAATAGGCGCGCGCGCCGACCCCGGTATCCATAAACAGTTCGTTAATATCCAGCAGGCGACAGGGGGTTTTGTTGATCAGATAATCGCTGTCGCCACTGCGATATAATTTGCGTGTCACCATGATTTCGGCAAACTCTTTATAGGCCGCAGGGCAGTTGCCTTCACTGTTATCAAAGATCATGGAAACTTCCGCCAGGCCGGTAGGCTTACGGGTTTCGCTGCCGCCGAAAATGACATCTTCCATGGTCCGACCACGCAGATGGCGGACATTCTGCTCCCCCATCACCCAACGGATCGCATCAAGAATATTGCTTTTGCCGCACCCGTTAGGGCCGACAATACCGGTAATCCCGGTCTCAAATTCTATAGAGACCTTGTCGACAAAGGATTTAAAACCGAAAATGTCAAGACGTTTGATCTTCATGACCTGTTGCTGACCGTCTCAAGGAAGAAGGGATACGCCGCCCCATACGGGCGGACAGGGACTTGCCAAAGGGCGGGTTATGTTATCAGGGGGATTTCGTCAAGTAAAGCACAGATATCCTCCACCTCCGCTAGCCATTGCCACTTGCTGGGCGGCACTGGACAGGCTATCATAAAGGACAGTTATATTTGTCTTTTATGCTGCCGACCGGGCGCAACAGGTGTCAAGATTTATGATGAGATCGATCATCACAACTACAACCCGCGTTGTCATTACCCTGCTGCTGATTGGTCTGATTGGTATTGCCCTGCTGTTGCTTTATGTCAGCCGCTTGGAGCTGGATGAATATCGCCATGCCCTCGAGGAACAGATCAGTTCGGCACTGCAACAACCCGTCAGCATTGGCTCCGGATCTCTCAAGTTTCGTCAAGGACTGGCCATCGATCTGTATCAGGTTGAAATCGGCACAGAGCAGGAATTCCACCTCCGGATTCCTCAAATCAGGGCCACCCTTCCCCTGATGCCGCTGCTGAATAAACAAATCATCCTTAAGGATGTTGAAATCCTTGGGGCCAAAACCACTGTGCACTTGCCCCTGAAAAAACAGCCACAACCTGCAGCGCCAACGACCTCGCAAGACAGCTTATTTCAACTGGACATCCGCATGCTGACTGTCAGGCATGCCGAGGCCAGGATTTATGATCGGGGAGAGACCCTGGTCCATCTGACCAACCTCCACGCGGTGATCTACGACTGGCAGGCGCAACATCCCTCACAACTGGTTATTTCCGGCCATGAGCTGCAAACCCAGGCTGATTTTCTCCTGGAAACCATGCTGCCACCCATAACCGGCGACAACTGGCGACTGCTCAACTGGCAGGCTGACCTGCAGATCGGCCGCCATGGCCCTGAATCTCCGGTCACGGACGTGCCGTCAGCGCTAGCGCAGTCAGGGCGCATCAAGGTGACCCTTGACGGCATCCCCGCCAACGGAGCCCAGGTGTCAGCAACTGCTACCCGGGCAGGAAGCAACGCGCCATTGATCCATATAGACAGCATCTGGGTATCTGCTGCGGATGTTGAACGCCTTGATCATATCGACGGAACACTGCTGGGTTTCCCGGCAAATGGCCATTTGAGCCTGCAGCATACCCCGACCCGGCACCTCAGCGCGCAACTGGAAAGCTGCAACCTGTCCCTCACAGCTGCTGATTTTGCTGCTGTCGATCAGATTGCCCAGGCCGGGGTTGTCTCCGGGAAGCTCGAGCGCCTGCTCCTGCGTATTGACCATCAGTGGCCAGAAACCGGTGAAATAGTCGATTCTGTGCAAATCGATGGGTTTGTCAAACTCTCCGAGATCGTCTGGAGCAACCCGGAATCCTGGGCCATTGATGCTATCGAAACAGAAGTGAACCTCAAAGGATCCACACTGACCCTGGCAGCGACCCAAATCCAGACCGACCTCGGTGGTCTGCAGGTCAACGGCCAGATCGATCATCTTTTTACTGAACCATCCCTTAAACTGGAAGCAAGTGCAACCCCCTTACTGGAGCACCTTCTTGCTGAGCTGAGCCCACCTGGGGACTGGTCCGGCCGTGGACCGACGCAACTCAATCTCGAGGTCACAGGAACCATCGCCACGCCATCCTTCACCCTCCGGGCTCGCCTGGATGACAGCCGCATCGAACTAGGCTCCGTCTACCTCAAAGAGGAGCAGCAACCAGCAGGTATCGAGGCGATTGGCACACTACATCAGCAGGATCATATCGAAATTGACCGCTTTACTATCGATCTGACGACCGTAGCCATTGCCGGCAAGGCAACGATGCGTCCCTGGGATAAAGTGCCGAGCGTTTCCCTGGCAACAGACGATCTGGACTTGTCCAGCCTGTCCTCCATCAACCGCACCTTTAAGCGCCTGAAACTAATCGGCAAGGCCTCTGCAGATGTATTCCTGGATGCCACCACCTGGAATGGCAAAGTCTTCCTAGCTGAAGGTGGCGCCCATCTGACCTCCCTGATCGGCGCTCTCAACGGTGTTAACGGCACCGCCGGGATCGACAAGAACGGTCTACGTTTCAGTCAGCTAGCAGCTAACCTTGGCGAGTCCCAATTCATCGTCAATGGTGAGATGCAGGGATGGAGTGATCCGCTACTCAAACTGGAAGTTACTGCTGCCAGCGTACGGGCACAGGATCTGGTGTTCAGCAATCCTGAATTAACCCTGCACAATCTTCGCGGTCGGCTGGAAATCGACCAGCATGGCATCAGCTTCGATCCAGTGACGGTTACCCTGGAAGAATCCACCCAGGCATCAATATTCGGCAGTGTCAAAAACTTCAGAAAGCCGCAGACCAATCTGATTATTCATGGAGAAAAAGCTAACGTCCTCGACATCATCAATCTGTTCCGCGACCCGACAACAAGATCAGAAAAAATCATTCCTGAGAATTCACCGCGGGAACCCATTATCATCCACATTAGCGCTCGCGAAGGGAGCCTGAGCGGCATGCAGTTCAGTAACGCCCGCACCACCTTGATTGACCACCAGGGGGTTCTCTCCATCTACCCACTGACCTTTGAAAGCGGTGACGGCTGGGCCCGCGCCAAAGTCGAGTACAATCGCCACGATCAGACGGCCCCGCTTAAAATTTCCGGCCACCTCAACGCCGTCGACGCCTCAACCATCCATCATGATCTGTTTGATCGTCCCGGCTTGATCCGGGGACCCATGAGTGGCGATTTTTACCTTGAAGGCGATCCGGGTAGCGGCACCTTCTGGGAGTACGCCAGCGGTGGGGCCTATTTTCAGGTCCACCAGGGTACTTTACGCAAGTTCCGCGGGTTGGCACAGATTTTTTCCCTGATGAATGTGTCGCAGATCTTCAGCGGCAGACTGCCCGACATGGACCGCGAAGGCATGCCGTTTAATCTGATGGAAGGAAGTTTTCAGTTCCGCAACGGGTTGCTTCAAACTGATGACCTCAAAATCACCGGTGAAGCAATGAATATGTCGATCGTCGGCAAACAGAACCTGGCGGACGAAACCCTTGACGTGATCCTTGGGGTTATGCCCCTGCGTACGGTTGACAAGGTGGTCAGTTCCATCCCGATTGCCGGCTGGGTTCTGACAGGTGAAGATCGGGCGGTGCTGACCGCTTATTTCCGCATCGAAGGCGCAACCGAAAATCCCTCTGTCAGCGCGATCCCTGTCGACTCCATCTCCAACACAGTCCTGGGTGTTTTCAAACGCACCCTGGGCTTACCGGAGAAACTGATCAAGGATCTCGGTGCGCTCTTTCAACCCGATGCGATTAAAAAAGAAGAGGCCGAAGAACAACGACCCCCGCAAGAATAATCAATTTCTGCGGGGGTCAGCCCTAGGTTATCAAAACCAATTCCAGGTTTTTTCAGTCCATTATTGATGCTTTCACAAAAAGCAACAATTAAGATGGCTAAGCAAAAAGCGCCAAATGCAAGGCGCGGGATTATTGAGCAATGAGGCGTACTTACGTACGTCGAAGCAGTGAAATAATCGCAGCAACACAGCAGTTGGTGAGTTTTTGCGACGCCATCAATTATTCGCGGACATATGTATCCATGTCACTTTCATGCACCATTCCCATGGTGCGCGCGTACTCTGATGAAATAATCTCACAATGAATACGGGTATCTCTGGCTACTTCGTTAAAAATAGCGCGTACCTGGGGATCTATAATATAGGTAGCTGTCTGTAAAAAGGTTTTTTCCAGGTTTTCTTCTTCTTTAATGGCCAGCTCACGGGCTTTACGTTCGTGTACATCCTTATTCAGGGCTTTTTTCAGTTCAATCAGCATCACTGAATCGGCCCTGGGTGGTCGACTTACCAGATCTTCGAAACTTCCCAGATCATCCCATCGATAATATTGGTAAAATTTTCCGGCGTTTTCCCGCACTTCTTCAGCCAGCCGGGTCAACACACTTCTCCCCTTTTCATTTTCTGTAATTTTTGCCGCTTCCAGATAAAAATCCATCAGATTTTTTTTGGCCAGGATAGCCATCTTCAGCGCTTCTCTTAAGGTGTATTCCTGGGGCATAAATCCTCCTTCACTAAAGATAGGGGTCAACCAACCTTTGTTAAACCCGGATCCTTGATATTGATCCGTTCCCTTAATGTTTAGCATTATTTAGTGAAAAGTCTACTGTGGAGGGCATACAAAATAGACATCTTCAGTCAAATTCAATCCTTCAACTCTATGCTTGTTGCAAGATCGGGGACGAACAGGAACAACCGGATGGCGATTTGATAAGCAAAAAACGTGAGAATAGATTTTCTCAGCTCGCACAGGTTCAAAACTGGGGGAGAATAACGGGGAAAGTTGCAGTAGAGTCAGATGCGCCCTTCTTCTACTGCATGGCAGGCAACCTGTCGACCCGCTTCAAGTAAAATCAAGGGTGGCACCTCGGCTATACAGCGCTGGTCAGCGAAAGGGCAGCGACCATGAAAAACACAGCCACTGGGGAGGTTGATCGGAGTCGGCACCTCACCTTTGAGTCGAGTATGGCGACTGCGATCACCGCTCAGACGCGGAATGGCACTCAGCAGGGCCTGAGTGTAAGGGTGCCTGGGAGTCTCAAACAATGGCGCCGTATCAGAAAGTTCACACATCGTCCCCAGATACATGACCCCGACCCGATCACTGATATGTTCCACTACCGACAGATCGTGAGCGATAAACAAATAGGTCAACTGGTGTTGTTGTTGCAGATCCATCATCAGATTAAGAATTTGCGCCTGGATTGACACATCAAGGGCGGAAATAGGTTCATCAGCAACAATAAATTCCGGATCAACAATCAGTGCCCGAGCGATAGACATTCGCTGGCGCTGCCCCCCGGAAAATTCATGCGGCAGCCTGGTGACCCACTGCGGATCACTGCCCACCTGCAGCATCACCTCTTCAACTCGATCCTTCACCTCAGCCGTAGTCAACTGGGGGTAGTGATACCGCAACGGTGCTTCCAGGGTTTGACGAATGGTCTTGCGTGGATTAAGTGATGCATAGGGGTCTTGAAAAACCATCTGCATTTTTTTTCGATAGGGAAGCAACTGCTTGTGGTTGAGGTTGTCGATACGTGCCCCGCGATAGAAAATTTCTCCACTATTGGGAGGATATAACCCCATAATCGTCCGTCCCAGAGTTGACTTGCCGCACCCTGACTCCCCGACAACACTGAAGGTTTCGCCGGGCAGCAGACCGAAGGACAGATTGTTAACCGCCCTGACCAGGGTCTTATGTCGCTGCAGACGACCATCACGCCAGCGCAACTGGTCCATAACACCCCCTGAAATATCGAAGTGTTTGTACAGCTTATTGACGGTCAGAATGTTTGCACTCATAGCCGAACCTGCTCCGTAGGGATTGATAAAGGGTAGAGATGGCAGGCGGCAAGAACGCCATTGTCCGCCCTTCGCAGTACCGGAGTGGTTGTACGACAGACCCCCATGACCTGGGGACAACGTGGGTTGAAGGCACATCCCAGCGGAATATCCTTCAACGTCGGCATCATCCCGGGAATTTGATTGAGACGCCGGCCATGACCACCACTCTGAGGAAGCGCAGCAATTAAACCCTGCGTATACGGATGCTGTGGTCGGGCAATGACATCTTGCGTCGGCCCTTTTTCAACAACCCGCCCGGCATACATGACGGCCACCGTCTGGGTCACCTGAGCAACAACGGCAAGGTCGTGGGTGATCAGAATCATCCCCATCCCTTCGGTCTCACAAAGTTCGATCAACAAATCCATGATCTCCGCCTGGATCGTCACATCCAGAGCCGTCGTTGGCTCATCGGCAATAATCAGTTCCGGATCGGTTAACAGGGCGATCGCAATAATGATCCGCTGGCGCATCCCCCCCGAAAATTCATGGGGATATTGTTCAAGACGCTTTTCCGGCGAAGGGATATGGACTTTACGTAATTTTTCCAGGGCAATACCACTCGCCCGTTCCTTGCCCATCTGCGGGTTGTGGGTCATCAGAGTCTCAATCATCTGGGTCCCAATTGTCAGTACCGGATTAAGGGTCATCATCGGATCCTGAAAAATCATACTGATCCGGTTTCCCCGGATCGTGCGCAGACGGGCGGCACTCATGGTTGCCAGATTTTCTCCATGAAAATTGACTGCACCTGAGGCAATATATCCTGGTTGACTGATCAGGTTGATAATGGAAAAGCCGGTGACTGATTTTCCCGCCCCTGACTCTCCCACAAGGCCCAGACGCTCGCCCCTAGCAAGGTCAAAACTGACGCCGTTTGTAGCGGTAACATCGCCGCCCCGCAGGGCGAATTTGACCACCAGATCTTTCACTTCCAGCAGTGTTGTCATGGCGTCAGCCCTTATACAGTTTCGGATTGAAGACATCGCGTAAGAAGTCCCCAAGAAGGTTAATCGATAAAACCAGGACCACCAGCAACGCTCCGGGAAGGATAGTAATCCACCAGGCGCCACTGAAAATATACTCAAATCCTGAATTGATCAGCGACCCCAGCGACGGACGATCGATCGGCATCCCCAATCCCAAAAATGATAAAGCCGCTTCGCTCATTACCGCATTGGCAACCTGAATGGTCGAGAGCACCAGTATCGGTGACAGGGTATTCGGGAAGATCTGACTGAGGATAATCCGGGACGAAGTAAAGCCCGCAACCCGTGCGGCTTCAACATACTCTTTCTTGCGTTCGGCCAGAACCGAAGCGCGTACCGTACGAGCGTATTGGGGCCATTGAGAAAAACCGATAACCAGAATCAAAAAAGGGACAGCAATTTCTCCGAAACGGGAGACACCCACCACCGCCTGCAGCACGGCACTAAGAAAAATTGCCACCATCAGATAGGAAAATGACAGTTGAACGTCAGCTGCGCGCATAAAAATAGCGTCGAGACGGCCACCATGATAACCGGCAAAAAGCCCGATAAGAACACCCAGAAACGCCTGTAGTAACACTGCACCAAGGCCGATAATAATAGAAATCCGCATGCCGTAAATCATGGTCGAGAGCATGTCACGCCCCTGGGAATCGGTTCCCAGCAGAAATTCCCAGGTGCCTTGGTCTTCCCAGGCCGGAGGAATTTCCGAATTCATGATATCGATCATTTCGGGGTCATACGGATTATAGGGTGCTATCAGCGGAGCAAAAATGGCGCTGGAAAACAACACCACCAGGACCAGCAGACTGGCTATCGCAATTTTATCGCGTTTGAAACTGTACCACAGATAACTCTCACGAAAAGTCGCCAGAGTACTCATGACGAAGCCCCACTGATACGGATTGTCGGGTTAACCAGACCATAGATCAGGTCGACAATTGTATTAACGACAACCATGACGATACCGACAAACATCAGATAAGCCACCAGCAGAGGGGAATCAGATCGCTCTACCGCTTCCATAAACATGAAACCGAGTCCTTGCCACTGAAATACCGTCTCGGTAAGAATGGTAAATGCGATGGTCACTCCCAATTGTACGCCCCCTACGGTAATCACCGGCAACAGGGTGTTTTTAAACGCATGAACAAACCAGACCCGGCGATTACTGAGCCCTTTGGCCCAGGCAAACTTGATATACTCCGATTCAAGCACTTCCATCATTTCTGCCCTGATCAGACGGATAAAAAGGGGTAACATGATAGAGCTTAACGCGATACTCGGCATCAGAATATGCCGCCAGCCATCGACAGTCAGCAAGCCGCTGTCCCAGCCACCGATCATGACCAGTTCGCCGCGCCCGAAGGAAGGCAACCACCCGAGCTTAACCGAAAAAACATAGATCATCATAATAGCAGTCAAAAAAACCGGGATGGAAACCCCGACAATACTGCCGCTCATTAAAATTCGAGACAAAAAATGATTAGGGCGAATGGCAGAAAAAACGCCTAGCGGTATCGAAAAGACGATGATAATCAGACTACTGACAAAAACCAGCTCAAGGGTCGCAGGCGCCTTTTCCAATATGACCTCGGTTGCCGGTCGCTTATAGAAAAAAGAATTGCCAAGGTCTCCCTGTATGGCTCTGCCGAGGAACCGGACATACTGGACATACCAAGGATCATTGAGCCCCAGGGTTTCTCGAAACTCCTGCAGCTCATCAGCCGATACCGAAATGCCTGTCATTTCGCGCACCGGGTCGCCAACACTCTGCTTGACGGCAAAGCCAATGACGCTGATGATGAAAATAACGATAAGCGCCTGAATGACCCGGCGAATGACAAAAGCGATCATGCCTGCTCCAACATTGTTCAGGGGGAAGCGTAGGCTACGCTCCCCCCTGAACCTCAATCTATCTTAAAAACTATAGGATCAATCAACAACCAGATCACCAAAATAGGGGAAGTTCATGACATTGACGATCGGCTCAATACGCAGATTCTCCTTGCCGGCCCAGGACAGGTCCTGCCAGTGCAACGGAACAAAAGCCGCATCATCATATGCGATCTGCTCCATTTGCTGCATCATCGCAATCCGCTTGGCCTGGTCGGTTTCCGACTGTACCGCAAGGGTCAGTCGATCAACCTCAGGGTTGCAATAATTACCAGAGTTATACTGACCGTAGCCGGTCTCCTTATTGGGACACATCAATAAAAATTCGAAAAAGTTACCTGTATCCTCGGTATCAGAGTGCCAACCGATCATCTGAATATCAGCAACTTGAGCGTCGAACTGATCCCAATACTGAGCCTTGGGCATTGTTTTCAGATTAACTTTGATGCCTATTTTGCCCAGCATCGAAGCAGCCGCTTCGGCAATTTTCTCATCATTGACATAACGGTTGTTGGGGGCAATCATACTGACCTCAAAACCTTTTGCGTAGCCCGCCTCTGCCATCAGTTGCTTGGCTTTATCCAGATCGTAACGTGGAGTCAGTGCCGGGTTGTGGCCGAGATAGCCCTTCGGACTGTTCTGCGCTCCAACGGTTGCCCGTCCCTTCATTAGTTTTTCAGCAATACCGGCATTATTGACGGCATAAACAATCGCCTGGCGGACTTGCGGATCTTTGAATGCGTCCACCCGGCTCTGATTCAACTGGAGCGTGATGATACGGGTACCACTCATGGTGACCAGCTTAACATTGTCCGCCTTTTCAATCCGATCCATATCTTGCGGTGGTACCGGCATGATGAAATCAACACCGCCGGAAAGCAGCGCGGCAACACGGGTTGCGTCGTTTTTGATCGGAGTCAGGATAATCTTGTCGACATTGCCGGGGGAAGATTTGTCCCAATAACCGGCGAATTCATCAAATACAACTTTAACCCCTTGCTGGCGCTCAACAACCCGATACTTGCCGGTGCCGGAGAGGTTTTCATTGGCAAACGAATAATCTGTCTTGACGATAGCTCCCTTGTCCATGCCTCTGTCATCGGTACCTGAATAAAATTCACTGTCCATCGGAAAAATATAGGTAGCCGTGTTCAGCAGCAGCGGATAAGGCACCTTGGTGACCAGATCCACTGTGTACTTGTCAACTTTTACCGGCACCGCGAACGGCTCAAAAATTCCTTTGAAATCAACGGAATTTTTCAACCGATTAACCGTCCAGATAACATCATCCGCAGTCAGCTCGTTACCGCTATGAAATTTCACTCCCTCTTTGAGGTAAAAACGAACGGTATACTCATCCAGACGTTCCCACCGCTCAGCCAGTCGCCCCTCAATCGTCGTCTCCTTGGTCCAACGCACGAGGGGATCAAAAACCATGTGGGAATACTGCAACATTCCGCCGGACAACTGCACATGAGGATCAAGGGATACCGGGTCGGCATCCATCGCCAGTTTAAGGGTTTTGGCCTGGACAAGACCAGCCATCATCAGCACAATCAAGATCGCGTACAGGATTTTCGTTATTTTTCGCATAGTCTACCTCTCTTCAAGGGTCATCAGTTATTACCGGTTCCCCCCCGAACGATCCCAAGATCGCTCATTAATTTAAAAGGGGATCTGCGTTGGAACATATTGGTTTCCTAAATAAAAGAGTTACCCCCCCAAATAAGCTTTTTTGACATCGGGATTATTGCTCAACTCGGCACTGGTGCCTTGCGCGACGATATTGCCGGTGTCGAGGACATAACCGCGATGGGCAAGGTTGAGAGCGAGGCTGGCATTCTGTTCAACCAGCAGGATGGTCATTCCTTCTTCATTGAGACGCTTGAGCTTACGGAAGAGTTCATATTTCAACACCGGCGCAAGCCCCATACTCGGCTCGTCAAGCAGGAGAAGCCGACAACCGGTCATCAGGGCGCGGCCGACGGCCAGCATCTGTTGTTCACCGCCACTCAAGGATTCACTACGCTGGAGACGGCGCTCCTTCAAACGCGGAAAAAGATCAAAGACATGCTCAAATTCCTGTTCCAGATCAGCATTCTTGTCACGGGCGTAGGTCGCCAGCTTGAGGTTCTCCATGACGGTGAGATTGCCGAAAATCCGACGCCCCTCAGGAGACAGCGCCATTTTCAGGTGTTTAACAACATCGCTCGGACGGGTTGTGAGGATCGATTTCCCCTGAAATTTGATGTCACCGGCGATAACCCGCGGGGCATCCGGGGGAGCCAAACGGGCAACCGCATAAAGACTGGTGGTCTTGCCGGCGCCATTGGCGCCAATCAGGGTAACGATTTCACCTTCGTTGACATGAAAACTGATGCCATGCAGTGCCTGAATATTGCCATATTTAACTTCGAGATTCTCAACCGAGAGTAGCATCAGATTTTATCATCTCCCAGATAGGCGGTGATCACCGCCGGATGGTTGCGGATGTCATCAGGCGTTCCTTCAGCGATCGTTTGGCCGAAATCAATGACCTTGATGTGGGTACACAGCTCCATCATCACATCCATATGATGCTCGATCATCCAGATGGTGACATCAAATTGTCCGTGAATCCAGCGAATCAAACGAATCAGCTCGTGAATATCGGAAGAGTTGAGGCCGGCAGCAGGTTCGTCAAGCAGCAAAAGCTTCGGATGAATCGACAGGGCACGGGCAATCTCGAGTTTACGCTGGGTCCCGTAGGCAAGATTTCGTGGGTATTCATCGGCATATTTCTTGAGTTCGAATATGTCCAGTAACTCGGTCGCTTCTAGCGCAATCTCCTCCTCGCGCTGGCGGTAACGCTTGCTGCGCACGGCGCTATGAAAAAAACCATATCCGAGGCGATAGTGCTGAGCAACGCGGATATTATCCATCACCGACATATCATTCCACAGGCGGATATTCTGAAAGGTTCGAGCCACACCCAATGCCGTTACCTTGTGGGGTTTCAATCCTCCGGTTGGCACCCCACCGACCAGAATCATCCCCTCACTCGGCTGATAAAACCCGCTGACCAGGTTAAACACTGTGGTCTTACCGGCACCGTTGGGTCCGATAAGTCCGGTTAGCTGGTTTTTGCCGAGTTTGACATTGAAGTCGGATACGGCACGCAACCCACCAAAATTCTGCGTCAATCCGCGAACTTCCAACACCGGAGCGGTATCTTCCTGTTGTTGCGGTTGTTGTGGTTGTAGTTGTGGCATCATTCCACCCATCTTATTTGATGGCGTCGCAAAAACTCACCAACTGCGGCGTTGCAGCCATTATCTCACTGTTTCGACGTACACAAGTACGCCTCATTGCTCAATAATCGCGCGCCTTGCATTTGGCGCTTTTTGCTTATCCATCTAAATTGATGCTTTTTGCAAAAGCATCTTATTTAAACCGATAGAATTTTTTCAGGCGGGGAAAAATCTGCCCCAGTTCACGGTTACCCATAATTCCTTCCGGTCGGAATTGCATCAGAATAATCAGAACCAACGGAATAACGATCCATTTAATGATCTGTAATGGACGTAACAGTTCCAACAGAACAGTAAAAAGAACTGCCGCAAGAATCGATCCGGAAAGCGAGCCCATGCCACCCAGATAGACCATCACCATGATTTCCGTCGACTTGAGGATATTGAAACTACCCGGGTTCACATAGCCGAGGATGTAGGCGAACAAACCGCCGCCAATTCCCGCCAGCCCCGACGACAGCATGAAGGTGATGGTTTTGATCTTATTGGTGTTAACGCTCATGATCTCGGCGGCAACTTCATCCTGGCTGATGGCGTTAACCCCTCTGCCGAAGGTCGATGAGACATAGCGACGAATCACCCACACGCAAAAAATGGTAAACACAAACACCCATATCGGCATCCACGGCAGATAGATGGTATCTTCCATGGCGTTGAGCACCCCCTTCATCCCCATGAAACCGCGAGAGCCGCCGATAGAGTTCATATTTTCAATGGCGCTGATAATGATATAATTGGCGGCAATCGTGATGATCGCCAGATAATCCCCCCGCGTCTTGTAGGAGGGAAAGGCCACCATCAACCCAGCCAGGGCGGCGGCTACGCCCCCGGCGAGAATGATGACGGGAAAGACGAAGAGGGCATATTCAGGTTCCAGCAGCGGCGTACCGAACACCCGATCCTGAGCAAAAAGCCAAACCCCGAGCACCGAAGCGACATAGGCTCCGACGCACATAAACCCGGCGTGACCGCAGGAGAACTCCCCCATATAGCCATTAACCAGGTTCAAACTCGACGACAGAATGATATTCACCCCCATGAACATCAACACTGACAGATAATAAAGGCCCAGGTACTCATTGTAGGCAAGATAGACGACCACCCCGCCGAGCAGTGCCAGAACCAGGTGAACGGAATAACGTTTCAGCAAGGGGTTCTCCTAGATCTTGGTGGTTTTGGCGACGCCGAAAAAACCGGTCGGTTTGAAGGTCAGGATCACCAACAACACACTAAAAGCAATCAGATCACGCAGGGTCGACGGGAAAAAAGCCACCACCAGGATCTCGATACCCCCGAGTAAAAAACCGCCCAAAAATGCGCCACGGATATCGCCGATTCCGCCCACTACCGCAGCAATAAAGGCCTTCCAACCGATCAGGGCACCCATGTAGGGTTCCAGTACCGGATAACTCATGGCAAACAACAGCCCTGCCAGCCCGGCAAAACCGGAACCCAGGACAAAGGTAATGACAATAATCTGATCCAGCGGGATCCCCATCAATGGTACGGCGAACTTGTCGTAGGAAATGGCCCGCATTGCCATACCAACCCGGGTCCGGGTGACGATCCAGTGCAATATCAGAAACACCAGAAAGGCGGTGACAATGACAGCAATCTTGAGGTTGGTGAAGGTGACGCCGCCGACATTGTAAACATGCTCCTGAATCAACGGCGGAAAGGCTTTACGGCTCGCACCAAAAATCGCCAGGTTGGCATGCTGTAGAATCAGTCCGCACATCAGGGCGGTGATAACTACATAGAGCCGGTGGGCACCTTTCTTACGCAGGGGACGATAGGCGACGCGTTCCAGGGTAACCCCAACCAGCGAAGTCAGAATCATGGTCACCGGCACACAAAGGGCCAGCACTAACCAGCCGGGGATACCCAACGCGGCCAGTAAAAAAGTAGCAACAAAAAAAGCGATATAGGCCCCAACCATGAAGACATCACCATGGGCAAAGTTGATCAGGGTCAATACCCCGTACACCAGGGTATAGCCGAGAGCGATCAGGGCGTAAAAGCTCCCCCACTGCAGGGCATTGATGGTATTTTGAATAATCAGTTCCAGCATCATGAACCCTTTGCCTGCAACCACACAACCCATCGTACTTTCGCCCTGAGCAGAGCGACAGGGAACAAACTTGTGAGTGAACAGCTTTTCGGTTGATAAAACAGAAACACCCCGTCATGCGGCTTCGGCGGAAACCGGCATGACGGGATATGATGATATCAGACGATCAGGGGCAGACCGACTCCTTGAATGCAAACTCACCGGTCTGGCTGATCTGAACCACCACGGCACATTTGACCGGATCCCCTTCTTCATCAAACTTCATACTGCCGGTAATCCCGTCAAAGCTGGTGATTGCCTTCATCCCATCGAGAACGGCCTGGCGGTCGGCACGCACACGGCCAGTCAACTCACCTGCATTCTGAATCCCCTGCAGCACCACCTTGGTCGCGTCCCAGGTCAGGGCAGCAACATCATCCGGAGTGTAACCGTAGGTCGCAGTATAACGATCGATGAACTCTTTCGTCGCACCGGTGGCACCAGCAGCGGCGTAGTGAGTGGAGAAGTGCAGCCCTTTACAAACATCACCACAAAGGGTCATCAGCTCTGCTGAACCCCAGGCGTCAGAACCCATGATTTCACCGGTGTAGCCCTGTTGGCGAGCCTGACGGACAATCAGAGCGACCTGATTGTAGTTGTTGGGAACAAAAATAAAATCAGGATTGCGATTGATGATCGTGGTCAGCTGCGCGGAAAAATCCTGGTCACGGGTGCCGTGACTCTCAAAAGCAACAACGGTGCCCGCGCCCATTTTCTCTTCGAACACCTGCTTGAAAATTTCGGCCAATCCTTTTGAATAATCGTTAGACAGATCGTAAATAACAGCGGCAGTCTTTGCGTCAAAAGTCTTGACGGCGAAATTGACGGCTACCGGTCCCTGGAAGGGATCAAGAAAGGCTGCACGGAAAACCCAGGGACGATCCAGGGTCGCATCCGGATTGGTCGACCAGGGGGAAATCATCACTGTGCGGTTGTCGTTTGCGATCTGCCCGGCCGGCACCGCCTGCTTTGATGAATTGGGTCCGACCACTGCCAGCACCTGATCGCGCTCGATCAGTTTGAGCATTGCCGTAACCGCTGATTCGGCCTTGGATTCGTTATCTTCATAGATAAAATCAAGCATGTACTTTTCACCACCAACCTCCAGACCACCGGCACCATTGATATCGGCCTTGAGCATTTCTGCTGCGAATTTCGAGGATTCGCCGACCTTAGGAATATCTCCGGTCATGGAGATGTTGAAGCCGATCTTGATGGTGTCCGCCAGAACCGGCAGCACCAACACCAGTGAAAGAGCCAGTACCAGACACAAAATGACTGTTTTTCTCATTTGAAGCCTCCTGTTGGTTGATGGAAAATCGCTTGTTAAAAAATGCACTGTCACAAAGAACACAAAAAAACCGCCCGCCGGTTATCACTCAACCGGATCCTGGCGGCGTCATTGCCCTACCAAACAGATCTATATACTTCCATAAACACCTTCACCCTGAACATTATCGCTGTTCATTGTTTTTCAATCAGGTCAAGAAATCAAGCGCAAACTTCTCCCATGAGCGAACACCACAACTCTCTGCATCATTCCTGCGGCTTATTCCCCACATACACAGTCGCTATACCATAGGTTAAATCGACGTACTGAACCCGCGAAAAACCCGCTGCCGTCATCATTGCGGCAAACTCATTCTGCACCGGAAAATCGAGCACTGAATCAGGTAAGTACTGATAAGCACTGCGCTTTGACAGCATCCCACCAATCGCCGGCAGAACCTTCTGAAAATAAAGATAGTATATTTTACGAAAAAAGTCATTTTTTGGATGAGAAAACTCAAGAATTACAGCTCGACCACCCGGCTTGAGCACTCGCAGCATCTCCCGTAAGCCGGTCTCACGATCAACCACGTTGCGGATACCAAAGGCAATGGTGATGCCATCAAAGCAGTTATCCGGATGGGGAATTGCCTCGCACGGGGCGTTGACCAGCATGATCCGCTCCCCGTAGGGCGACTGTTTCAGCTTCGCCTGGCCCTGAACCAGCATCCCCTGGGTAAAATCTTCGCCGACAATCATCACTGAAGGGTCGGTCTGGGCGGCAATTTCCAGAGCCACATCGCAGGTGCCGGTGGCAATGTCGAGAACCAGTCCATTTTTGGGGATACTCAACTGGCTGACAGCAAAGCGCCGCCAGCGCCGGTCGATACCCAGAGACAGAACCCGATTGAGCAGATCGTAACGACCGGAAATATCATCGAACATCTGCCGCACACCGCGGCCCTTGTCGGAAATCTGATACATGAAGTAACTCCTCAAATTAACGGGATTGTCACGGATGATGTTTCTATCATAGAGTGTTTGGCAGCACCAACAAAAAACCCGACATCACGAAACTGCCCTTTGACGGAAAGTATGCGAATGGACACACCCCAACCAGATCAGGTCACCATCGTCTGTGCTGCCATTATTATTCATCAGCAGAAAGTTCTACTCACCTTGCGCCCCGAGGACAAACGCCTGGGCGGCTATTGGGAATTTCCCGGTGGCAAGCTTGAGCCGGGCGAATCACCGCATGCCGCGCTCCATCGTGAACTACGCGAAGAACTTGATATCGAGGTTGACATTGATCGGCTGTTGCAACAGGTTGAACACCGTTACGAATGGGGTGCTGTTCGCATCGATGGTTACCTGTGCTCTTACACCGGCGGCACCATCAGACATCTGGAGGTTGCTGACCACGCCTGGGTACCCTTTGACCAGTTGGACGGCTATAACATTCTGCCTGCCGATCAACCCTTTATCGAGTGGTTGAAGAACCAGAGCAAGCAAGAAGAGGAGCATAGCAGGAGAAAACAAAATGAGCGTTAAACTGACGATTCTCTGTGAAAACTGTGTTGAGAAGGCCTCTCCTTACGGCCTCTTGGGGGAATACGGATTCAGCTGCCTGGTTGAAACAGCCAGCGGTACCTACCTGTTTGATACCGGAGGCGGACTCACCATCATCAACAATACCGAACGCCTCGGCATCAATCTCAGCCGCCTGGATGGAATCATCCTCAGTCACGGGCACTTTGACCATACCGGTGGACTCAAACAGGTACTGGAACAAACTGGTCCTATTGCCGTCTACGCCCACCCGGATCTGTTCGACCGGCGCTTCAGCAGCCATGGGGGGCCTCTGCGCAGCATCGGTATTGCCGGAGAGCGAAACGAACTCGAAGCTCTGGGTGCCGATTTTCAGCTGTCAAAAGAACCTGTCGAAATCACTGCAAACATGCTTCTTTCGGGATGCGTTCCCCGGGTCAATCCGCACGAGATCGGCGATCCCAAACTGGTCATTGAGGTCGCAGCGGGAAAACACGCCAGAGATCCCCTAGAGGACGATCTCTCCCTGTTTTTACACACTGATAAGGGGCTGGTGCTTGTTCTCGGCTGTGCTCACGCCGGGCTGATCAACATTATCGACCATGCCGTCGCGGTCACCGGCGAAAAACGTATTCATGCGATCGTCGGTGGCACCCACCTGATGTACAGCGGCAAGGATCAGCTCAAAGCCACCATGGATCGGCTGGAAAGCGAGGACGTCACTCACATTGGTGCGTCCCATTGCACCGGACGTAACGGCGCGCTGGCCCTGGCAGCACGGTTTGGTGAACGCTTTTTTTCGGCAAGCGTGGGTAGCTTTCTGGAAATTTAATCAATCCCCATCACCTCGCGGCGAAAACGTATCACCTGTTGGCGCTGAGGCGCATCCAGCTTGCCCAGGCACCAGCTCGCCAGCTCTTGTGGAACCCCACCATAACAGGCTTCCGCAATGCTACCGGTGATACAGGCGATGGTATCAGAGTCCCCACCGATGGAAACAGCCGTACGGATGGCATCTTCATAATTATGACTGTACAGAAAGCAGCTGATCGCCTGGGGTACCGACCCCTGACAGGTGACATCAAACTGATAAGTAGGGCGAATTTCGTCCGGCGTCATATCCAGAGCATAACCAAAGTTCTGCTCGATATATTCCTTGATCTGATCTTTAGTCTTGCCATGGCGGGCCATAAAAATGGCCCCGGCAACCGCCTGCGCCCCCTTGATCCCTTGGGGATGGCTATGGGTGACGACAGCGCTCTGTTGTGCCTGCTGCAGTACCCTGTCCAGAGATTGTTCGTACCAGCCCAGCGGAGATACCCGCATGGCCGAGCCGTTACCGAAACTGTTGTACCCCTCGCCGGATTCACCTCGAGCCCAGGCGGCAAAACGACCTCCATAACCGGCATGAGGATAACGCCGATACCAGGTGCGATAGACGTCGTCGAAGGGAAGATTATCGAGCAGTGCCTGCGCCGTCGCGATAGTCAGCACCGAATCATCCGTTGCCCGGCAATCATCATGACCCAGCTCAAAATCCTTGCCCTTGTAATTGTGCCATTCAAATCGACTACCAACCATGTCACCCAGCAGGGCACCGAGCATCTGTACCTCCTTTATTTTCGCCGGTTTGCGTAACCCACATTCTTTATCTATAATTTGCAAGAAGGGCACGGCGTGCGGTGCCCCTACTGGACCGATATCATATTTAACAAGCAAGACAAGCCTGACATCAACTGTTTTTCACGGGATACCTGATGCGCAATGGCAAGCTTAACAGCAAGATTGTGGCACTGGTGATCGGGGTATTCCTCCTCCTGCTGAGTGGCTGTTCGATGGACGACACCTTTATTTTCTTTCCCACCCGGGACATCGTCATGACCCCCCAGAGTGCCGGTCTGACCCATGAAGAAGTCTATTTTACTGCGGCTGATGGGGTTAAACTGCACGGCTGGTTTATTCCCGGCGACCCCCAGACGCCGGTTGTTCTGTTTTTTCACGGTAACGCCGGCAATATCTCCCACCGCGTCGATAACCTGCGCCTGTTCAAGCGCCAGCTTGGTGTTTCCGTTTTCATTATCGATTACCGGGGTTATGGTAACAGCGCCGGGAAGACCAGTGAAGAGGGTATGTATGCCGATGCTCGCGGTGCTCTTGATTGGCTGCACGACAAGGGCTGGAATAATGACCGCATCATCTATTTTGGCCGCTCAATCGGGGCGGCTGTTGCCACCCAACTAGCTCTGGAAGAGCAACCGGCCGCCCTGGTGCTCGAATCGCCCTTTACTTCTGTTGAGGCCATGGGTCGCCGGCACAATCCCATTCTCTACTTTTTGTTCGGTTGGCTGCTGCAATCCCGCTTTGACACCCTGACCAAAATTGATCAACTTAACGCCCCCCTGCTGCTGTTCCATGGAACACGAGACACCATTGTTCCTCCCGCCATGGCAGAACAGCTATATGCCCTTGCCACACAACCAAAAACCCTGCACCTGATTGAGGGAGCAGGACACAACGACACTCTTTCGCACCGGCAGAACGAGTATTGGCAGACCTGGCGTGAATTTATTGAGCATCTACCACCCTTACATTCCCGGCTGGAAGCGTTGTAGGATAATGTTTAATCTTGTTTGAAGGGAGCTCAGCTGATGAAATCGCGGGTATTTTTTTTACTGTTGTTGATCACAATATTAATGGCGCCTTTGGCAGCTACGGCCGCCTCACCAAGCTATCGTGGCAGTTGTGAGATCACCTTCCAGGTCCAGAAAACGATCATCAAGGATTTTTCCGGGACAGCGCAATGCGAACCTTTTGCAATCTCTGTTACTGACAACATGATCAAAGTGCCCGACATTGCCGTTCAGGTCACCAGCATGGACACAGGCAATAGCAAGCGGGACAAGGATATGCGCACGATGTTCGAACATGACACCTTTCCTCTGATCACCGGAGACGCCGAGACTTTTGCTGCTGATGAATTCTTGACAGCTGAAGATAAAATTGTTCGTACACCCGAAGAGGTCTCTTTCGCGTTAACAATTCGTGATATCACCCAACAGATCACGGCAACGGTAACGGAGCCTCAAATCGATTCATCTACTATTTCGGCAACCTTGATCTTTGACCTGTCGCTATCGTCATTCGAGCTGAATCCGCCATCCTTTCTGGGGGTAATCAGAGTCAAGGATACTGTTCAGGTCAAGGTGACAATGTCCCTCGACAGAAGCCCGGTAGCAACAGAAGAGCCACAGTCTCAGGAGTAAATCATGTCCCAGGTCTGGCTGCACCAACCACAAACAATCGTTCCGCCACACCACTACCAGCAACAGAATGTCGGCGCGCAAATGCTTGAATGGACCTCGGACCCACGTGACAAACGCCTGGTCCGCATGCTTTATCGCAGTTCCGGTATCGATACCCGCTACAGCGTCATCCCCGACTGGGGCGATGGTTTTTTTGCCTCCGAAGATACCAACTCCAGACAACCGACAACGGCACAACGCAACAAGATTTACACCAAAGAAGCGAGCGTCCTGGCAGCAGAGCTCGGCCATAAAGTCCTTAAGAATAGCGACAGCTTCTGCGCAGAAGACATCACCCATGTTGTCACCGCGTCCTGTACCGGTTTTTTTAATCCGGGGATTGACTATATTCTCTGCCGTGAGTTGGGTCTGGTCGACAGTACCCAGCGCTATCATCTCGGCTTTATGGGCTGTTATGCGGCTTTTCCGGCTCTGAATATGGCGGCCCAATTCTGTCGGGCCGATCCGGATGCCGTGGTTCTGGTCATGTGTCTGGAGTTATGCAGTCTACATCTCCAGCTGAATGGCAGTGAAGACAGCCTGCTCGCTAACGCCCTGTTTGCTGATGGTGCCGCTGCGGCACTGGTCAGCTCACACCCGTCACCCACTGGTCAAAGCTGCCGCATTGTCGATTTTCACTCAGCCCTGATCCCTTCCGGCGAGGACGCCATGGCCTGGAGCATTGGTGATAACGGTTTTGACATTTCCCTGTCGAGTTATGTTCCCAAAATCATCGGCGCCGGAATCGCCGATCTGACCAAGCCCCTGCTGGATCGGCACCATCTGAGCAACGAAGACATTCATACCTGGGCTGTCCACCCGGGCGGAAAATCAATCATCGATAAAGTCGCAGAAGGTCTCCAGATTCCAGCCGCCAAGGTCGCGGCTTCACGTGATATTCTCCGGCGTTATGGCAACATGAGCAGTGCCACCATCCTGTTTGTGCTGCACGATATTCTCGCAGCACAAAAACCTGATCATGCGCAACTGATCGGAGCGATGGCTTTCGGCCCCGGCCTTACGGCTGAAATGGCCCTGCTGCAACTGGAACCGGATCCCTGATGGAGGCCGCAACCGATTACGACGTCATCATTGTCGGTGGCGGACCGGTGGGATTATTGCTAGGGAACCTCCTTGGTCATAACCGCATCCACACCCTGCTGGTAGAACAAAAACCCGCACCACCACAGCAATCCATGGCCATCGGGATCACCCCTCCCAGCCTGGAAATTCTGTCACGTATCGGTCTGGCAGAGACCTTTATCAAAGCAGCCGTCAAGATTGATCACGCCCGTATTTTTGAAGAAAAAAAACTCCTGGGCGAGCTGCGCTTCAACACCCTGGAAGGGCCCTATCCCTTTATCCTCTCCCTGCCACAGGCACAAACCATCTCTTTGCTTGAAAAAAACCTGGCACACCTCGACAGCGTCACGATTCGCCGCCAGTGCCGCTTTCTGGATGCAACGGCCCGACAAAACAGCCTCAAGGTGGCGCTGTGTGCTGATGGAAACAGGGATCAGCTCCTGACAACAAAGGTTCTGGTCGGTTGTGACGGCCATCGTAGCGTCGTCAGAACGGCGGCGGGTATTCCCTGCATCGACACCGGAACCTACCCTGAATCTTTTGTCATGGCCGATTTTCATGATCAAACCGATTTCGGCACCCAGGCCCACCTTTATTTTAACCGCGACGGCTCCCTGGAATCCTTTCCTTTGCCCAAAGGGCGGCGGCGCTGGGTTCTGCAGCTCGATCAGGACCAGAACAGTCCCGACATAACCACCCTCATCGACGGGATAAAGCAGCGCTCCGGCCTGACCCTGTCACCCGCTGATGGTAGTGACATCAACCGCTTCAGCGTTCATCGTTTTGTCAGCAGACGCTATTTTTCCGGCAGAATCATCCTCTGTGGTGACGCGGCCCACGTCATGAGTCCAATTGGTGGTCAAGGCATGAATACCGGCCTTGCTGACGCGGAACTCCTCTCCCATATCCTGATCAGGCACTTGCACCAATCTGACGATCTGGAAATGTTGTTGAGGGGTTATGACCAGATCAGACGCAAAGCATTCACCGTCGCCGCCAACCGGGCGGCGCGAGGGATGTGGCTGGGAACCAGGCGTGGCCGAACAGCCTCATTTCTGCGTGGTTTGGGTGTCAGATTACTGCTGAACACCCCCTTGAACAACAACCTGCCCCCCTACTTTGCCATGCAGACGATCCCCGGCCGAGCCCCTGCAGCGAATCATTTTTCAACGGAGACTCCAGGATGAGTCGCCAGCAGGAAGGCGTAAGATCGCCGGGAGAGAAGTTTCTTCACTATCAGCTTGGCAGCGGTCGTAACTTTTGTCTACTGCTCCTTCTTATACTGACCGTAACAGCAATCTATCCCGCTCTTCAGGTTGACATCGAAAATGACAACAGCTCCATGGTGTCCCATGATCAGCAACTGCAACAGAACTACAAAATTTTTCGCGACAATTTCGGCAATGATGAAATCCTGATGATCGCGCTGACCGCGCCGGATCTGCTGTCCCCCGAAAAAATCAAACGGATACAGAACATCAGGGCCGATCTGATCGAAATCAATGGTGTTATCAATGTGACAACGCCGTTTTTACCACACCAACCAGCCGTCATCATGACTCCCTTTACGCCTGCGTTACCGCCCCTCACCGTCCCGACATCAGGTCCCGCAGCATTACCTATGCTCTTGTCGCCGGACCGGACGACGGCACTAATCCTGGTGGATCTGAGTGCTGATATTGCCAGACAACAGCTGGCGCTGACGACCATCGAGGAGCTGATTGACAAGGTCCATGCCGACCTTGATCTGCGCCTGGCGGGAATACCATTACAAAAGCTGACCGTATCGCGACTGATTCAACGTGACCAACTGGTGACAATTCCCCTTGCTGTGGCCATCCTGAGCCTACTGCTGCTGGTTTTTTTCCGGCGGTTGTCCGGGTTGCTGCTGCCCCTGGCGGTAATGGCCATCAGCCTGTGCTGGACCATCGCTCTTTACAGTCTCAGTGGCTTTGCCCTGAATACCATTACCGCACTGCTGCCACCGGTGGTCATGGTTCTTTCCGTAACGACCACCGTGCATCTATACAACAGCTGGTTGCGCGGCAACGGGTTAAACAACAAAAGAAATCAACACATTATCAGCGTGGTCTCGACCCTGTTCCGACCCTGTCTGTTCACCACCCTGACCACGGCCATGGGGCTGACCTCCCTGTTGCTCAGCAATATTCCGGCGGTCCGTTTATTCGGTGGCTTTGCGGCCATTGGTATCTGTTTGTCATTCGTTGTCAGTTTTCTGCTGGTGCCGATTATCTTGAGTTTTTTACCGCAACCGCTTCAACAACAGCCGGCTACCTCTTCTACTTTTCATCGTATCCTGGCAAAACTGGCTGAGTTGTCCATCACCCAGCCGGCAAGGGTACTGCTGGGTGCTCTAGCTTTGGTCCTGTTGGCTGTCAGCGGCATTCCGCAGATCAGCAACAATACCGACCTGATCAGATTTCTGAAAACAGATCAGCAGCTGTTCCGTGATACCATGTATATCGACCGTACCTTCGGCGGAGTCAACCGGATCGAATTCATGCTTGAACGCACTGATGGATTGCCCCTTACCCAACGCCGGGATGTTCAACAGCTGACCATTTTTCAGCATGGGTTGGATGCCTTGCCACAGGTCACCGGAAGCGACAGCCTGTTATCGTTTCTCGCACAGCAGACAGTATCTGCGGGCACACCTTTTTCAACTGCCAATCTCGATCAGATCACGCGCCGATTGGAATTAATCCGGGATTCAGAATCAACCATTGTTGCCCGCTTCAGCAATGCCGACCAGACCCGCCTGCGACTGAGTGTCCGCACTCCGGTTTTGGGGACTGCGGATCTGGCGGCCCTGATCAACGACATCGAAAACCTTGCCAAACGAGGTCTTGGTCACCCTTATGCCCTCACCCCAACCGGCGAAGCTTATCAACTGGCGATTGACTCCAATCAGCTGGTCCGCAACCTGGTCAGCAGTTTTTCCCTGTCTCTGGCAATGATTCTGACCGCCATCCTGGTGATGTTTCGCTCCCTCAAATTGCTGAGTGTGGCGCTGATCCCCAACCTGATCCCGTTGCTCTGGACATTCGGACTGATGGGTTTTCTTAACATCGATCTAAGTACCGGTACCGCCATGATCGCTGCCGTTGCTATCGGCTTGACGGTGGACAGCACCATCCATTACCTGGCAGCATATCAGCGAGACAACAGGGACGGTATCAACACCGCCATCAGGCGGACAACCACCACAACAGGACAGGCCTTAAGCATTTCCGCGCTGGTTCTCTTTTTTGGCTTTGCGGCTGGAGGCGCCAGCAGCTTTCTGCCGACGGTCTACTTTTCGCTACTGACCGGCACAACCATGCTGGGGGCATTGATCTGTGATCTTGTTGTCCTGCCGGCCGGCCTGGTATTAATGGATCGTTCCGCAATCGGGAGGCGCACATGCTGAAGGGCTTATCCTCGATCAAGGATCGATTCAAACGTGCACGCACCATCGCCGGTGACATTGACACTCCGGAAAAAAAACGCCAATTCAATCAGCAGCATTTTGCCGTTTCCGCAAAGCGCTATGATGTGGCAACCAGAGCCATGTCGTTAGGCCGCGATCACAGTTGGAAAAAACATCTCGTCGCCGCCTTGCCTCAAGGGGGAAACCCAAACTGCCTGGATCTGGCCACCGGCAGCGGCGATCTGGCTTTTCTGCTTGCACAGGCCTACCCCGAAGGTCAAATAATAGGCATTGACCTGACAAAGGAAATGTTGCAACTGGCTAAAGCTCGTAACCGCTATGATCATCTTGATTTTATCTGCGCCGACATGGCAACAACAGGACTGGCTACCGGCAGCTTTGACATCATCACCGGCAGCTACGCCCTGCGTAATGCTGCAGACCTGGGTGAGGTGTTAGCTGAAATACAGCGCCTGCTCAAACCGGGCGGCTACGCGGCATTTCTCGATTTTTCCAAGTCCGCATCCCTTGCGGCACAAAAATCTCAGTATCGTCTGTTGAAGAGCTGGTGTGGTTTGTGGGGGCTGTTACTGCACGGTGATCCGGGGATCCACGCCTATATTGCCGACAGTCTGAAGCAGTTTCCCGACCGGAAGAATTTTCATCTACTGATCGGCGAAGCCGGTCTCGAACTGATATCGTCGCGCCTCTTCTATGCCGGCATGCTCGAATTGTCACTGCTGCACAAAGGTTTAACAGCGCGGTAAAGAGCGATAGTTCCGTAGATGGTATTGACCGACTGCAGTTGCTGCACATCGATAAAACCCTGGCTGGAAAACAGTTCGGGCAGGCGTCCGGCGATATGATCTCTGGTGGTGGCAAAACTGTCGAGTAATTGTACAATCAAAAACAAATAGCGCATCAAGGGGCTATCCGGAGCCCCCCAGTCGGCAACATAAAAGTGCCCCCCCGGTTGCAGAACCCGATAAACCTCCCTGACAGATCTGACCTTTTCATCCCAGGTTAAATGATGAAAAAACATGGTCGACAGCACCTGATCAAAATCTGCGTCCTCATACGGCAAGGAAAAAGACAGAGCTTGGTCAAAGGCGATAGACACCCCTGCTGATGCTGCCTTGCGCTTAGCCTTTTTCAACATCCGCTGATCAGCATCAACTCCCATCAATTTCAAGGCCGGTTCAAATTCCTTGACCATCACCGCTAAGGTGCCGGTACCACAGGCCAGGTCCAGGACTTTCTGCCCCGGCTGAAGATCGGCCTGCTGAATCAGAGCCCTCTTAACCGTCCCTTCACGACCTGTCAGCTTGACAATCAGATCATAAAAGGGAGTAAAGAGATGAAATCCCAGCGCGGGGATAAATTTTTCATTTTGCGATGTTTTCACAACAGAACCCATCATGGAAAGAATCTGTACATTTTTAGCAAAATCGACTATCGGATATTGGTGAGATAATCTGCCTCATTTGCCTGCCTCCCAGCATAACAGAAATAAGAAATAGATTCTGCGACTGCGCTTCGCTCACAGCCTGCTTTGCGAACCGCCGATATCTAGATTTTTTCTTAACCTATGTTAGAATAGAAGGCCTGTACTCAAACAGCATCTTTCAACCAAATGAAAAGCAAACCAAGGAGGTACCACCCATGTCTGTAAGAAAAATTTTCCTGTTCCTCACTCTCTTTCTTGCTGCCCTGATGACCCTCACCCTCGCTTCCTGTGGCGGAAGCGGAAGCAGTAGCGGCAGTTCCAGCAACGGCGATGGAACCCTCTCCCTCGAACTGACCGACAGCACTACGGA
>CAZMFD010000016.1:0-12429 GCA_964565445.1 uncultured Geobacteraceae bacterium | reverse complement strand
CCGGCATGTGATTCCCTGACCCTAGTAAGTGGTGACCGAAAAGAAGGTGTCGATTTTAATCTGGAGTGGGCAGCGATAAACCACACCCTAGACGGCACAGTGACCGTAGCAGAACCTGATGAAAATGGACGTGTCACTCTGACGTTTTATCAGACAGTCACCTGCAACGATGAGACAACAGCTGCAGTGGTGGTCAGGGAGTTGAACTTTGACGCTGACGCTGATGGCATCGATTATCAACTCAGCCTGCCTGCAGGAAATTATAATGTTGTAGCGAATTATATGGTTACTGAAGATGAAGAAGAAATTGTAAAATCAACCATTGATTTCGATCTCAACCTGAACGCTGATAAGGTTGAGAATTTCGACTTCTAACAGCCTGACAAATCAGCATTATTCTGCCTAACACAGAAAGCCCCGTCACCTTAACCGGGGATGGGGCTTTCTGTTGCCCTATTGATTTCTTCAAATGTGAATTGACAAATGGTTCCGCCTCTTCTACAATAAAAAAAATCACAGGAGGCCATCATGACCCTTGCTATCAATACCAGTATTTCCGCCCTGAATGCTCTCGGCAAAAAACAGGCGACCAGCGCAAACAACATTGCCAACAGTGAGAGTGATGGGTTTAAAAAGTCGCGGGTGGTGTTTGAAGAGGGTGAAAAGGGAACGGTCTCTGCCAAAACCCAGGTGGTCAATATCCCCGGCACCATGCTTCATCAACCCGACGGATCCCTCAAAGAAGCCTCTAACGTTGACCTGGGTACCGAAATCACCGCAATGATCCCGACCAAACATGCCTACCAGGCCAACCTCAAAGCTCTACAGACCACCGCCGAGATGGAAAAATCCACCCTCGACCTGATCAGCTGATACCACAGATTCTTATCCCTTGAGAGTCTGAAGTACCTTCGTTGAAAATTCCGCAACCGAAAAAGGCTTCTGGATAAAACAGACACCTTCATCCAGGACACCGTGGTGGGCAATAACGTTGGCGGTATAGCCGGACATGAACAGTACCTTCATATCCGGCTGCAGGGCCTGAATGATGCCTGCCAGATCCCGGCCATTCATCTCCGGCATCACTACATCGGTCACCATCAGGTGGATGGCATTCTCTTTTAATTGGGCCAGGCGAATTGCTTCACTAGGAGAGGATACCGCCAGAACCTCATAGCGGTGGGTTTCGAGCATAGTTCTGGCCAAATCAAGAATTTCCTGGTCATCCTCAACCAGAAGGACGGTTTCACCGCCCCCCGATGGGATAGCTGAGCGTTCACAATCAATCATTTCTTCAACCTCACCAATCTGTCGGGGCAGATAAATGCGGAACGTTGTTCCTCTGTCCAACTCACTATACACATTGATAAAACCCTTATTCTGCTTAACGATGCCATAAACTGTAGCAAGACCGAGCCCGGTTCCTTTGCCAACCCCTTTGGTGGTAAAAAATGGCTCAAAAATCTTGGCCTGCAACTCCTTCTCAATTCCACAGCCATCATCACTGACCGCCAACAGCACATATTCGCCTGGAAAGACATCATGATGGTTGGCACAATATGCCTCATCAAAACCGGCATTGCCGGTTTCAATGGTTATCTTACCGACGCCACCAATGGCGTCGCGCGCGTTGATACACAGATTGGCCAGCACTTGATCAAGTTGTGAGGGATCGATACGAACCTTCCACAGATCAGGATTTGGGCGCCAGGCGATGTCTATATCCTCACCAATGAGACGCTCGAGCATCTCCAACATGCCGCCCACAGAGCTATTCAGGTCGAGAACCCTGGGTGCGACTGTCTGCCTGCGGGCAAACGCCAGTAATTGCCGGGTTACCTCCGCTGAACGCTTGGCGGCATCAATAATCTGATTGAGGCGCTTGAACAAGGGATCATCTGCCGTTAATTTGGTCAACGCCAGTTCGGCATTACCAAGGATGACCCCGAGCATGTTATTGAAATCGTGAGCGACACCACCAGCCAACTGCCCCACCGCCTCGACCTTCTGCGACTGCAGCAACTGATCACGCAAGTTCACCTGCTCTGTCACATCACGGGCAATGCCGACAAAGCCGGTGACCTGTCCGTCCCCATCCTTGACCGGCGAACCACTGGAAACCTGCCAGCGCCAGCTGTCATCGCTATGCTTGACCCGATATTCAGGACTGGTCTGTTTTTCGCCGGCAGTCAGGGTTTTTTCAAAAAAGGTGCGGCACAGGAAGAGGTCGTCAGGGTGAATGAGATGGTCAAAAGATTGCCCCAAAGGACTTTGTGTCCCTTCGCCGAGAAAATCAGTCCAGTTAGGGGAAATATAGGTAATAACGCCGTCAGGCGAGAGGGAATAGACCACATCATGGGCATTTTCCACAAAGCCGCGAAAACGCTCCTCACTCTCACGCATCTCATTTTCAATGCGCCGTTCCTCACTTTGATCCCGGAACACCAGCACAACACCGGTGATATTGCCTTGATTATCGAATATCGGGGCCCCTGAATCGGCGATGGGGCATTCGCTACCGTCGCGGCCAATCAGCAGGGTATGGTTCGCCAACCCCACCACCACTCCTTCCTTGAGAACCTTTATAACAGGACTTTCTACGGTGGAACGCGTCTCTTCGCTGATAATCTGAAACACCTCATCAAGCTGACGCCCACGAGCTTCAGCTTCACTCCAGCCGGTAAGCTCTTCTGCTACCTGATTAAGCAATTCCACGCGCCCGGAAGCATCGGTAGCAATAACGGCATCACCGATCGCCTTTAAAATGATACTGTGACGTTCCACATTAGCGCGCAACAGGGCCTCTGAAGCGTACAATCTTTCGAAATGCTGTTTTCGCTCCCGTTGCCACAACAGAACCCCCATGGCACCAATGCTCAGCACCAGGGCTGCCAGCAACCCACTGATCATCAGAGCGCGGAAGCGCCATTCAGCAAATATCTCCACCGCATCTTTTTTAACCACAATAAACCAGGGGGAATCGGGCACCGGCAACACGGCCGCAAGCACATGGGCCCCACGATAGTCTTTTCCTTCAAATATACCCTGATGCCCAAGAACTGCGGCCACCGCAGGATCGTTGGATTTTTGCAGGGGGATACGCAGATCCAGGCCGCCATGATCACGATGGCGGACATCACTGAGCAGCAACACCTCATCCCCGTCGCGCATCACGATGTAGGCTTCTGCGGTGTCACTCGGCAGTGGCCAGCCCTGGATCATGGAGAAAAGCTGTTCCCGCACATTGCTGATCAACAAAACCGCACCCATGGCCTCGGTCTCGGGTTGATTATCGGGATAAAGGGGAGCAACAACGGTCAGATAGGGCTCAGCGGTCAGCGGATCGGGATAGATATGGGTGAACAATGGGCGCCGCTGCGCCATGGCGCTATAAAACATCTCTACGCAACAATCGGACAACACCCGGTCACGCCCGGCCATAGTCAATCGAATCTCACCGTTTGGATCAAGCAAAACAACGTCCTGATAACGATGATTGTCCTGAAAGCTCATAAAACGAGAACGGATAAATTCGCGGCTTTGATCGTGGGGAACAGCTAAGAAATTGGCAACTGTACGCAGTAAGGGTTTACTGCTGATAATCAGCTCAGCATTGCCAAGGCGCTCTGCGCGCCAGGACACCAGTTGATCAACCTTGAGCTGAGCGACAGCAGAAAGATCCCTGATCATCACCTGACGCATGGCCTGTTTCTGGTTCTGATAAAACCAGACACCGGCAATGACCAGCATCAGCATCAGAATCGTCAATGCCGGCAGAATCCAGCGGGGAAAAGATGGAGATGTCTCTGTTCGCATCAAATCACCAGAAACCAATCGAAAGGTCAGCGCCGATAAACAAACGCCCCAGTCATCCAGAATAGAATGGGACGGGTGAAAAGCTACCACGAATAAGATTATATTAATTTCATCTGGAATGGAAGGTTAAAAATTCTACAGAAATGAAAAAGAAATATTTCTAGCGGTAAGAAACAATGATTATCCCTTAACTTAATCGGCAGGCAACAGTTTCAAGAGGATTTCATCACCGTTCAGTAGAGACGGTATCGCTTCATGTGTGCAATGGTACACCAGACGCTGGACCAGGGGATGCTACAGCCAGGAGGCACACAACTCGTCTAACATATGAACAAACTTGTCAAAATCAACCGGTTTAGTTAAATAGCCATCAACGCCCCTGGTGTTGGCTTCGGATCGTTCTTCTTCTACATCAGAGGTTGTCAGTATAACTACGGGGATATCATGAAGTTCAGAATCTTTCTTAACAATGGATAGAACTTCAAGCCCGCCTATCTGTGGCATCCGTAAATCGAGCAGAATCAGGTCAGGTCTAGGACAAAGGGCTTGATCTTCATATGATCCGCGGTGATAGAGATAATCAAGAGCAGCCTTGCCATCGACAACCTGCGTGAGTTGCACATCGCCAATGTTACGCTGAATTGCCATGCGGACAATCGCCGCATGAGCAGGCTCATCCTCAGCATGTAATATGATTTTATTTTCATTTGTCATGTTGCCGTCTTTTCATTCATCAGGGCATCGGGAAGGGTAAAATAAAAGCAGGTCCCCTGCCCCGATCCAGCCGACTCAACACGAATTGTACCACCATAGTAATCAACAATCCGTTGCACCAGAGTCAGCCCCAGCCCATTGCCCTCCGATGTATTGTCAAGCTGATCAAATAGACCAAAAATCCTGCCCTGGTACTGTTCCTCAATCCCAATCCCATTGTCACAAACGTAAAATAACACTTCCTGATCGGCTTGTTCAACTCCGACATCAATCGTCGGGTTTTTCTGTGCACCCATGTATTTAGCGGAATTTTCGATCAATTGCTGCCAGATTTGCATGAACTTATCACGTTCGCCGCTCAGCGTCGGCCCAACTGAGCCAATCGTCACCTTTATACCCTGGAGCTTACCGCTCTTATACAGCCGGTCAACAGCATCCTCAACCAGTTCTCTGAATTCGATGGCACCTGCGTTACAGTCCACTGTGTCTACACGAAACATCAGCAACAGACTTTCCAACAACCCGTTCATTTGCCTGGCAGCATGCCGGGCGTAGCCAAAATTGGTCGTCAGTTCGGGATCCGTTTTATCTGCGAGCATACCCTGAATCAACCCCAAAGAGGATTCGATCGTCACCAGTGGGGTTTTCAATTCATGGGAAACGGCATAATTGAATTGCTCCAAAGCTTTATTACGCCGTCTCAAGTCAGCCAGAGCCTGTTCAGTTTTCCGCCAGGACTGCTGGAGTTGTGCTGAATAGGTATTGATCGTTCTGGCAATCCGCCGTGAAATCACAAAAAAAATAGCGCTGATAGTCACTATGATCAGCAGCGTTTTCAGAATTGACAGCCAAACCTCATTCCTGACCTTCTCATTGATATCCCCCTCAATGGATGCCAATTGCTTATCTAGCGAATCATAATAGAAACCACTACCGATAACCCATTTCCAGGTGTTGTCGTAAAAGAAAAAAGAGGTCTTTTTTACTTCGCGACCGTGATCGGGCGAGGGGTACCAATAGGTCACAAACCCTTCACCATGGTCCCGCAACAGATTAAGAACCTCTTTACTGTAATAATTTCCTTGACTGTCTTGATCTGTAACAAGCAGCGGTTTCCCTGTCTGGTAGGTGGGGTTACCGCTTAAGATCTGAACCCCGTAGGGTTGACCATCATCATCGTTGAAATGATAGATTTCCTGGATAAAAAGATATTCACTATCACCTGTTTGTAACGTTTTAAAGCGCTCAAGAACAGCCTCCTGTAAGCGCTTTTCCATATCGTCGAGGTATTCACCGGTGCCAATCAGCCAATTAAAAGGTTTGAAATAACGCACATAAAGCTGCTTGGGGAATTCTTTGTCTGGTGCGGTTGGCTTGGAAAAATAAATTATCTGAAAAGCACCATCAGCTTCTGAGAGCAGTTTTTTCTGTTCTGTGAGGACCAGTTGACCACGCAGATCCTGATGCTGACTCATTGAGTAGCCCACCAGTTCATCAAGCTGGTGGATGATAATTTTCTCTGTAGCCATATCAACAGCGAAGAAATATCCATCCGGGTGATCAAAAACAGCATTAGAGAGCAAGATCTTCAGCTGTTCTTTCAATTCTCTTTGTTGCAGTGTTCCATGAAAGTTTTCATAAAAAGCATTGGCAAGATGGATGGCCTCATCCACCCGGTCTTTTACCCTTTTGCGCACAAGCTCTTCAGTTCTGTCAGCCTGGAAACTGATCAATTCCGCAGCCGCTATCACCCGATTTTTTGCCATTTTTTTTTGTTGATCTATAAAGTCCTTTGTCACTTGTTCTATCTGTTTTTCTTTATCCCTCTGTAGCTCAAAAATATTCAGAACAGAAAAAATCCCTGCTGTAAAGATGATGAACACAATAGGCATCAGCGTAAACTGCCAGGAAAATGGCTTGTCCATGTGTTTCTGCAGCGATTTTTTTGTCATACTTTCTCGCTTGTTAACGTGGCTGGTCCGACCTTACTAAAGCCCCCGGCAGAGTGAACCTAAAGCAACTCCCCTTTCCCTCTCCGGCTGATTCGACCCAGACACGGCCCTGGTAGTTGGAGACAATCTTTTTCACCAGGGCCAGACCCAGGCCACTGCCACCACTTTCCGAATTGAGTTGAGAAAAAAGATGAAAGATGCGTTGGCAGTGCTCCGGCTTAATGCCCATGCCGTTGTCGCGAACATAAAAGACCTGATCCTGTCCTTGCCGGGTGACCCCGATCTCAATCTGTGGCTGAGCCTGGTTGCCCATATACTTGACCGCATTTTCGATCAGGTTCTGCCAGATCTGACTGAAATGCAAAGGATCACCGCGCAACTCCAAGGAGCAGTTGCTGACGGTGACCTGAATCCCATGGTTCTGTAAAATACCCGCCAATGAGCTCAGGCAGTCTTCAAGCTGTTGAGCCACAGACAGGGTTTGAGCAGGGACATCTTTTCTATCGATATGCGAATATTCCAGCAAGGAATCAAGCAGCTGCTGTATTTTACCGGCAGCCTTATCGATGTAATTGAGGTCTTCCTTGACCTGGTGCTGGTCTTCGTTCAACAAATCCTGTTGCAACATCGCCAGGAAGGTACGGATCGTGATCAAGGGGCTTTTCAGGTCGTGGGAAACACCGTAAACAAACTGCTCCATTTCAGCTTGTTTGTGGCTTAAACGGTCTTCCGTGCTGAAGCGTTCTATCACTTCCGCGATCGGCATTGTCAGGGCCTCCAAGGTTTGAATCATCTCCGGTGGCAGCAAATTTGTCCGCATATCCGCCAGGTGGATCAGACCAATGATCTCACCCTCTTTGCGAATCGGCACCAGAGCGAGGGAGCCAAAACCGCATTCGACACATTTGCCTCGGTATAGCCCTGCGTCCTCCGCAGAAAGGCTTGCGCCAAAGCCTTGCAGATCGTTGGACAGGATTGAGCCGTTTTCTGTCAGCAGCGGCATATCAACCGGGAGGATTTCATTGTTGACAATACGGGTGCAGCCACACTGATGCTCCCGCAGTGACAACCAATTTTCATGCTCCCAGAACTCCTGGGAAAACCCGACATAAGCCTCATAGGGCATAAAATCATCAGGATTGACAATCCGAATACCGACACAATGGCAACCGGTCCATACCTGTAATTTATCAACAATAGATGCGACAAAGTCCTGGCGCAAACGGGTGTTGGAAAAAAGGTCGGTGATAAAAGAGAGTTGCGCGGGAAAGGAATAGGGTTTCATGATTACCTCCTGGATGGCTCCGAGTAAGGTTAAACTCTTAAGGATAGAGTTCAAATAACCAGGGCGCGCACTAAAAAATCATCTCCCGGAGGCAATGAGGCAATATTTCACCATGTCATGTGCTTGACGAAGAGCCGTTAGCAGGCGATTGAAAAAGTCGCTGCAAAAAGGTCTCCGGCAACCCGGCTGTCCCAGGAGGATCCGTGGCTTTGCGTCCCCGGATTGCTCCGAGTTTGCTTTTATCTGAGAATGAATATTAGTAATATATCACAGTGAACAAAACTTACAACAAAGAAGACCACAAACCGCTACAACCCGACCTCGGCGACCGATAATATCCGGAAAAATCGCCGTCACCCGCTCACATTCAATCAAGAAGGGAGCTCATCATCACGAAGCAACGCCCCCGGCAGGGTAAACTTAAAACAGCTAATCACAACCGAACAGATTCCATTAACTTCGGGGTAGCACCAGTTGATAATCAAGGTTTTACACTTAATTCAACTCAACTTTTGCTAGAAGTTCCTGCCGGAGGTGGCTTGGACCTGTTCGAAAACATAAACGCACTTACGATTTCACATGTGAACAGCAACGGTATCAATGATGGTTTTGATCTTACTTTTCAGGCGATATCAGCATCAGTCCCCGAGCCCGGCACCCTGCTCCTTCTTGGTAGTAGCCTTGATAGCGGTATCCTTGAAATGGCGGCAGCATATCTCTTTCACCTGGTGAAAAATCACCCTTTTGGGGAGGGCAACAAGGGTATTGGAACAACTATTTTGCAGGATTGAGTGAATGCGACTGCTGGAGTTTTTCGCGCAACAATATCAGATTCTGACGCACGGATTCATAGGTGTACTCATCGTCGGGATGGGGCGCCATGCCTTCAAACTGAAACAGGGGGCGCTCGTTATACATTTCTCCCCAGCGGACATCCACTTGACGTACGAATTCCTGTAACGAATAGTCACTCCTGAGGATGGCATCAATTATCTCCCGAAGCACATAGCCTGGTTGTTTCAGATTGCGAGACACCAACAATTTGTTTTCTCGTACCCAGCGGCGTAATACCGACTTCAACGCGCCCGAAGGGTCTATAGTGTGGTGATCTATCCATTGTGTTAGCGCAGTAATGGACTGCTCTTGTCGCGAGATGGGGGATTCCCCCTTCATCAGTCCACTGCCGGCCCGGCCGATGGCCCCAGCTACGCTGAATTCTTGTCGGTCACGCAGTTCACGTTGTACTGCATCTTTGCTGGAATTCTGCTCCTTGCTCATCTCAATACTCCATACAGCTACGTTTTAAGCGCAAAACCCCGGATTAACATGTTTTTTATCTGGGTGGGCATCGGTTGGGTTTGCTGCAACCGGCATCATAAGAAACGCCCACGATCTGCGTATCCATGGGCGTTTAGTGTTCTGTCGATGGTACAAACAAGAAATGGCCGCCTGTTTCCAGGGGGGGCATTTTGTGCCTTATGGATGCTCGCTTTTACTTGGCTTGCCAGGCTATTGGATCAGGACAACTTTTCCAGTAATGCCCTGGCTGCTAGTTCAGATGATGCGGGATTCTGACCTGTAATCAGCAGGCCATCAGTTTCAACGTAGGGGTGCCAGTCTTCCGCTTTTGAGTACTTTCCGCCAGTCTCCTTGAGCATATCCTCGACCAGAAAAGGAACGATCTTAGTCAGTCCGACGGCCTCTTCCTCGCTGTTGGTGAAACCAGTCACTTTTTTGCCCTGCACCACGGAGATTCCATCTGGAGCTTTGGCGTGCCGTAGCACGCCAGGTGCATGACAGACAGCGGCAACCGGTTTTCCTGTGGCAAGCAGCGCCTCGATCAGAGCGATGGACGCTGCATCTTCGGCTAAGTCCCACAGGGGGCCATGCCCGCCAGGGTAAAACACGGCGTCATAATCAACGGCATTGACAGCTGCCAGCTTTAGCGTGTTTGCCAGGACAGCCTGCGCCGCAGAATCAGATTTGAAACGATGGGTCGCTTCAGTCTGAAAATCCGGGGTATCGCTCTTGGGGTCGAGTGGCGGTTGGCCGCCGAGTGGTGATGCGAGGGTAATTTCAGCCCCAGCATCTTTGAACACATAGTAGGGTGAAGCAAATTCTTCCAGCCAGAAACCGGTTTTTTCGCCGGTATTGCCGAGTTTGTCGTGTGAGGTCAGGATCATCAAAATTTTCATGTGAACTCCGTATATCTAAGTGAGCCAATCTTACGTGACGCGAACAATCAAACTACCAAAATTTTTCCCAGCCAGCAAGCCGATGAAGGCTTGCGGTGAGTTTTTCAAAGCGTCAATGGTGTCTTTGCGAAAGATGATTTTACCCCCGTTGAGCCAGTCGCTCATCTGGTTATAAAACTCTTTGCAACGATGGCAGCAAACGTCAACAAGGCATGACCGATACTGCCTAGCCATAGCTAATCAACGTTGGTCATAAAGCCGTTGAGACGCCAAAAAACAAGCAAGATACGATAGATTATGGGTTACAGGGTGCTGAGTTTTGACAATCTCATACATATCTAGGATACTTAACACCACTCAGCTTTACCGAGCCACTTCAAACGCATAGGTAAAAAAACATGAATGAGTTTGATCCTGCTGCATACAAAAAAATGGTCAAATCCTTTCAGGAGAGAGATGACCCTACCGGTTGGTTTGACAGTATTTACACCGATGCACAGGGAGATCATCGCGCTGTTTTCTGGGCAGATCTTGAGCCCTGCCCTTATCTTTTAGAATGGTTGAAAAACTGCACATTCAAACAGGAGATACGCAGAGCGATTGTAGTTGGGTGTGGAGTTGGTGATGATGCTGAAGCCTTAAGCGATGCAGGCTATGAGGTGATCGCTTTTGATATTTCTCCGGAAGCGATACGTCTATGTAAAAACCGCTATCCAAAGACCAGGGTCAACTACCTTGTTGCAGACCTTTTTGCTTATCCGGCACAGTGGGCCGAAGGTTTTGACCTGGTTTATGAATGTAATACGATTCAGGTTTTGCCCGGCAACTACAGAATTCAGGCCCGCGATGCAATGGTCTCACTGCTGGCACCACAGGGCTACCTGCTTGTCTCTTGCCGAAGTCGCCCCAAGGCAGAGCAGGAAGATGACATTCCCCTGCCTCTCGATAAAGACGAAATAGATGGCTTTATCCGCTGCGGCCTAAGGGAAAAGAGTTTTTACGCTTACGAGGACACCCAGGATCCACCCATTCCGCATTTTTTTGCCTCTTATCAGAAGTGAGTTTTCCGCGACGTCAGAATCAGGGTCTCCGGCAACCCGGCTGTCCCAGGAGGATCCGTGGCTTTGCGCCCCCGGATTGCTCCGCGTTTGCTTTTATCTGAGAATGAATATAGTAGTTTATCACAGTGAATAAAACTTATAACAAAGAAGACCACAAACCGCTACAACCCGACCTCGGCAACCGATAATATCAGGAAAAATCGCCGTCACCCGCTCACATTCAATCAGGAAGGGAGCTCATCATTACGAAGCAGCGCCCCCGGCAGGGTAAACTTAAAACAGCTACCCTGACCATCCCCAGTCGATTCAACCCAGATTCGACCCTGATAGATGGAGACGATTTTTTTCACCAGCGCCAACCCTAGGCCACTACCCGTGCTACCCGGGCTGAGTTGGCAGAAAAGCTCGAAGATCCGCTCACTCTGCTCAGGCGCAATCCCTCTGCCGTTATCCTGGACATAAAAAACGACATCATGACCTTGCTGCATTTGCCCGATTTCGACCAACGCAGGAACCTGAACATTCCGGTATTTGACTGCATTTTCAATCAGGTTCTGCCAAATATGTTCAAAATGCAGGGCATCTCCCTTTAGCTGTTGAGTTAATTCTCCGGTCGATACCTGAACCTGATGTTGCTGTAAGATACCTGCCAGAGTGGTTAAACAGTTTTCCACCGCGTCGGCGACGGTCAGGGTTTGAGCTGGGGTGTCGCTCCTGTCGATGCGCGAATATTGGAGCAAGGCATCAAGAAGCTGTTGCATTTTATCAGCAGCTTTGTCGATATAGTTCAGATCTTGATTCATCTGTTGCTGGTCAGCGCTCTGCAGATCCTGCCGCAACATGACGGCAAAGGTTTTCACCGTAACCAGCGGGCTTTTTAAATCGTGAGACACAATATAAACAAATTGCTCCAGCTCTTTGTTTTTTTCCTCCAGAGCCCATTGGACCCGCTTGCGTTCGGTGATGTCCCTGAATTCAACAATGCGAACCGTCCTACCATTGTAGGGAATGCTCTTCGCTGCCAGGCGTAATGGGTACTCCTCTCCATTTCTGCGCACCCCGATGGCTTCATAGGGCTGCTCATAGCCGGAACGGAGATTGCTCATCACCGTTTCGCGAGATTGTTCGGCGATCAGCAGCAAGCCTTCCATACCAATAAGCTTATCCCGGCCGAATCCGGACATCTCCGCCAGGCCCTGGTTACAGTCAAGAATCACGCCCTGGTCATGAATAGCGATACCACCGAAGGAGGCATTATGCAGGGCCTTAAAACGCTCCTCACTTTCACGCAGTTCCTCCTCAACCCTCTTGCGCATCAGGGCCGAACCAATGTGCGCGGCGATATCTTCCAACATTTCGATAGTTGCGAGAGTGAAACGGTCTTTACGTTTGTCGTTGAGTTGAAT
>CAZMFD010000015.1:2954-50080 GCA_964565445.1 uncultured Geobacteraceae bacterium | reverse complement strand
TTCCGACGTTAACGTGCGGCTTTAACCGCTCAAATTTTGCCTTCGCCATTGTAAAATCCTCCTTAGTTTTCTTAACACCTGGTTTTAATAGAAAATATCCAGCTTACCGCAACCACGATGAAGCCAATACCACCTAAGCACATTGCATGCATCTCAACAGAAAAGTGGAGCCCACAACCAGATTTGAACTGGTGACCTCATCCTTACCAAGGATGCGCTCTACCGTCTGAGCTATGTGGGCCTGGTGCGCTGCCTTTTCTTTGCAGAGACAATTAAATGGAGCGGGAAACGGGACTCGAACCCGCGACCCTCAGCTTGGAAGGCTGACGCTCTAGCCAACTGAGCTATTCCCGCCCAAAATTTATAGCTGAAAAGCTTTCGTCAGGACGCCAAGCTCGCCACTGCCCCAGTACATATGGCATAATAGCCTCCTGGCGCACAGTAATCGAACCTTTGTCCGGCAAGTTTTTATGGTGGAGGGGGGAGGATTCGAACCTCCGAAGTCTCTGACGTCAGATTTACAGTCTGATCCCTTTGGCCGCTCGGGAACCCCTCCAGGGGAACCTGCATCTATTTGATTGTCGGGCTTGCCCGTTTTTAGTTACTGGAGCTGGCGAGAGGAATTGAACCCCCAACCTACTGATTACAAGTCAGTTGCTCTACCGATTGAGCTACGCCAGCACAAGAAGGGACTTATATACTAGATAAAACCGGAATGCAAGAAAAAATCTTTTAAAATACCGGCGTAGCTTCTGCACTGACAGCGCCGTTTTATAGAGCATCTGCAGGGGGGATGTCAACCATAAAGCACCCGGATAAAAACACCTGCACGGCGAAGGTTGCTGCCCAATAAAAAGCATCAGGGGAACCCTGCTGCTTGCTTCACTGATTACGCTTTCAGGACTTAATCGCATTCCAGCCATTTTCAACCAGGATGTCCTGGATGAGGGTTAATGGCTCTTTCAGGACCCCATCCATCCGTAATTCGGCCGCACGTAAAGCAACACCGGTGTAGGAAAGACCGGCGATCATGAAATCCTGGCCTGAGCGAATCACACCCTCTTCAATGCCGCGCCGCAAGTGTTGCTGCAGAAAACGAAAAGGATCGGTATCACAGATCGGCGACAAACCGGCAACGGCTCCACCATGCTGCATGAAGAGCATGTATTTCATCAGGATTGGATCTTCTTCCACCAGCTCACAGACCAGATAGGTAAAAACCTTAAGAACCTCCTGAACGGACTCGGCACCGCTCAGGCGCGATTTTAACAGTTCGTTGAATTCATCCACCGAGTAGGCATGAATGCGTTTGGCCAGGGTTTCCTTGTCTTTAAAATGACTGTAAATCGCACCGGTGCTGACCCCGGAAGCGGTTACAATATCAGGGATAGAAACGCCACAGTAGCCTTTTTCAACGAACAGCTTACGGCTGGACAGAATCACTTTTTTGATTTTTTCCTGAGGGTTGATCGTTCGCTTTTTTTCTCCGGCCTTTATATAAGTCATGATTCACTCTCCTTGTAAGCGCCTGTGTTGCTGAACCTTACACCACTTCCGTTGCGTCATTCTTGCGTCGTTGCCGAACAACCTCAAACAAAGCAATCCCAGCTGCTACCGATGCGTTCAGAGAGCTCAAACATCCTCCCATGGGGATCGCCAGAAGAACATCACAGTGCTTACGGATGTTGTCACGCAAACCCTTCCCCTCACTACCGACAACCAGAGCGAGCGGGCCCTCCAGGGAAACGGCAAAGAGATCTTTTGCCGGGGCCTCACCGGCCAATCCATAACACCAGATTCCCGCCCGCTTTAACTCTTCCAGGGTGCGGGCCAGATTGGTGACCTGACATAAGGGGACATGGGCCAGGGCACCGGCCGCTGCTTTTTCAACGACCGGAGTGACCGGACAGGCACGATTCTTGGCAACCACGACGCCGTGACAGCCTGCTCCTTCGGCACTGCGCACCAGGGCACCGAAATTGTACGGATCGGTAATGCCGTCAAGAATCAGAAAAAAAGCATCTTCTTGTGACTGCTGCCAGCGCGCAATCAACTCTTCCAGCGAAAAGTAGTGAAACGGCTCAAGCCTGAGCACAACCCCCTGATGACGATCATGACCAATCAAGCGCGACAGATCGTGACGATCCACCTGGCGGACGCTGACCTGTTGCGCCACTGCCTGTTGGCGCAACTTCTCCAGGCGCTGCTGGCGATTGTTATCAGTCAGCAATAATTCCGACGGTCTCCGGCCGGAACCGGCAAGGGCCTCAGCTACAGGGTTAATACCGTACAGGTAATCGGCCATCAGCCCTCCAGAGCAGCGCTGATTTCATCAAGGATGAGCCCTGCAGCAGCCAGAGGGTCAGCAGCTGCAGAAATCGGCCGACCAATCACCAGGGCGGTGGCCCCGGCAGCAATAGCAGCCGCCGGTGTCATGATCCGCTTCTGATCATCTGCAGCAGCAAACGCCGGGCGCACCCCGGGGGTCACGATGGCAAAGCCCTCTCCACAGGCGGCGTGGATCAGGCCGGCTTCTCTGGGGGATGCTACCACACCGTCAAAACCGGATGCTTGCGCTAACCGCGCCAGCCGTACCACCATCTCATCGACTGGTCGCTCAATGCCGATTTCCGCCAAGGTCGCCTGATCTGAGGATGTCAGGATGGTAACCGCAAGCATCTGCGGGCGTGGACAACCGGCCTGTAGACAATAGGCCTCAACCTGTTCCACGGCGGTACGCATCATCTGGGCGCCACCCAACGCGTGGACATTGAATATTCGCACCCCGAGCCGGGTTGCCTCAACGGCGGCTTTGGCGACGGTGTTGGGAATATCGTGATATTTCAAATCAAGAAAAACATCCGCGCCCTGGTCAACAACCATCTTCACCACAGCAGGGCCACAGCGGGTAAACAGCTGCTTACCGATCTTGAAAACACCGACGTTATCCTTGAGGGTTTCAACCCAGTCACGCGCCTGGTCAACATCATCAACATCCAGAGCAAAAATCAAACAGTCTTTGGCACTCTTGTTCATTCATCTCTCCCGGCTAGAGCACGCGCCTGGGCTGTGCTCTCCTGAACGCGTGCTATAAGAGGACGGGCCTGCTCAACATTTAACTGTTGTCTGACAGCCATACTTTTCAGATAGGCAACCTCAGCTAGGGAATCCACCAGTAATTTGGTTTTATCACGCGACTCGAGCCCGTCCAGATTGTCCACCAAGATGCGACCATCCAGGGTGCCATCAGCGCGAAATTCGACGTCACGCAACACAAAGGAGTAGGGTTGCGGCAACACTCGTAACTCCAGGGCAATCTCTTCCATGAACAGAGGATTGGCCTGTTTCAGAGGGGCATGAAGCTCACGGAACAGGCTATTATAAATGGTAAGAATCTGCCCAAGAACGCCATCGACTTCTGTGCCTGATGACTCATGCATACGCAGCAGATCGCGCTCCAGTAAGCTATAGAGGATACGAATGCCGTCAAACTCCCGCACCCCCGACTTTCTGAACAGATCACGCGCTTTGAGTTGCCCAAAACCGGACAGATTGAGCATCCGCGTTTCAGTTTCGGTAAGATCCCCGACTTCTTTGCCGGTCGCACAGGGAAAGTAATCAAGGGAAACCACCTTACGCATGAACAGGGCTTTCTCATCGAGTCGCCGCAGCCCTTCCATAATCATATTCTGGGTGCTCATGGACAAGCGTAAGATGTCTTCCTGTTCGACCGCCTTGGCTTCAAAGTAAAAGGCCCCACGGGCCGCATTGAACAGATTATAGACAATGTTTTCTACTTCGCTGCGGGCCGCAGACCACAGGTCCTTGGGGGAAACTGATGCCTGCTCAACGAGCAATTTCCCTAAAGTCGTTGCTTCAGTGACCTGCTCGCGCAGCTGCTGAAGTTCCTGGTCTTCGATCTTGCCCAGGGAAAACAGAACCGAACCAATGTCTTCGGCCACAAAGGTACTGGTTGCAAAAACCACCTCGCCCTGCTGAAAGTACAACGACTTGCTGCCTCCGGCGAGGATAACATGAAGGACTCCGCTCTTGCGGAACATATTGAAATAGGACAACAGATCAGGGATGGCCCCTTCTTCCAGCACCCCCGCCAACAGTACCGGGGCCGGCGCCCGGGTATCGGCCAGCAGCAGATGTCCGGCTGACGCACAGAGCAGCTCCAGCGGTTTTTCCGCGAGCAACTGACAAATGTCCGGCGGCAAACCGCACAGCGCCCCCTTTTCGACACGAAACTCCGTCATACCACCTCGTACCCTGTGCCCGTCACCGACTCTTGCACCTCAAATGTCATCAGCTGCCGCAATAAGTTGCCGTAAAGCGGGGACAACTTCACCCAGGGCCAGGGTTGTCTGTTCGCCGCTGGCCCTGATTTTCAACTCGACCACCCCCTCCTGCAGCCCCCGTGCACCGACCGTAATCCGCAACGGAATACCAACCAGGTCAGCATCCTTGAATTTAATTCCAGGACGTTCATCACGATCATCAAGTAGCACTTCAACACGTTGCTCAAGCAGTTGCGAATAGATCTTTTCGCCAGCCTCACGTACCTGCTCATCCTTGGGATTGAGGATCACTACCAGCACCTGGAACGGGGCCAACGGCAACGGTAACTTGAGACCATGCTCATCGTGGTTTTGCTCGATGGCTGCAGCCACCGTGCGGCCAACGCCAATACCATAACATCCCATTACCAGAGGTCGGCTTTGGCCCTGATCATCAAGCACCATCGCTGCCATGGCTTCGGAATACTTGGTTCCGAGTTTGAAAACGTGACCGACCTCAATCCCCCGCCAACCCTCAAAACGTCCGCCTTTACAACGCGGACAGGGGTCACCCTGCTCAGCACGGCGCAGATCAGCAAAGCGGTCAATAGCGACATCGCGCGGGTGACAAACTCCAACATAATGGCGATCGACAGCATTGCCACCAACGACATAATGACTCATGGCACGGACTTCGTTGTCGGCAATCAGGCGAACATCCAGACCGATCGGGCCGGCAAACCCGGGCGGCGCGCCGGTCACGCGCTGCACGACTTCCTCTTCGGCCGGAAGAACCCAGTCGACATCCAGTTGATTGGCGAGCTTAATACTATTAAGTTCGCGATCACCGCGCAGCAGCACAGCCACAATCTCTTCGGTCGAGGTCTGCAGGATCAAGGTTTTCACCAGACGGGTCGGAGGCAGTTCAAGAAAATCAGCCACCTCCTTGATGGTTTTCCGGTTCGGAGTAGCCAGCAACTGCAGGCTCTGCTCGGGGGCTACCGGCAGCTCCTCACTCCACAGCACCTCAGCTTTCTCTACATTGGCGGCATATTCACAGGAATCGCAGGAAACAATAGCATCCTCCCCCGATTCCGCGAGCACCATAAATTCATGGGAAGAACTGCCGCCAATCGCACCACTATCGGCTTCTACCGCACGAAAATGCAGGCCACAACGCTGGAAAATATTACGATAGGCCTGATACATTTTCTGGTAGGAGAGATCAGCACCGGCATCGTCAAGGTCAAAAGAATAGGCATCCTTCATAATGAATTCGCGCCCCCGCATGAGACCAAAACGCGGCCGGATCTCATCGCGAAACTTGGTTTGAATCTGATACAGATTGAGGGGTAACTGACGGTAGGATCTGACCGTATTGCGCACGATATCGGTCACCACTTCTTCGTGGGTCGGCCCCATACAGAAGTCGGTATCCTTGCGATCTTTAAAACGCAGCAGTTCCTTGCCATATTTCTCCCAGCGCCCCGATTCCTGCCACAGTTCCGCCGGATTGGCCATCGGCATCAGGCATTCAATGGCTCCGGCGCGATTCATTTCCTCACGAATAATCTCTTCCATTTTGCGAATGGAACGCAAACCCAGCGGCATATAGTTATAGATCCCGGCAGCGACTTTACGGATCATGCCGGATCGCAGCATCAGCTGATGACTGATAACCTCGGCATCTGCAGGAACCTCTTTTAAGGTGGGCAAAAGATATTGGGAATAGCGCATGGTTTTTCCTGTAAATTTAGAAGTTATGACCAAAACGGCCCGGCAGAAAAAAGGAAGCCTGCTACCGTTTGAGTTTTTTAGATAAGCAAAAAAGCTAACCTGACGAACCCTGCAAATGCAAGCACTTAACCGTTACCGGAAGCGCGATGGCTATTTTTCAGCTGCTTGGCGCTCGGCAACCTCCTGCCAGGCGGCAGCCACCAAAGTATCGGCAAGGTCAGCTTGAGGCACCTTGCACACCAGTTCACCGCGCCGGAAGAGAACCCCTTCGTCGCTACCACCGGCGATTCCCAGATCGGCCTCCCGCGCCTCGCCGGGACCATTGACGGCGCATCCCATAATGGCAATTTTAAGCGGCAAAGGAAGATCCTGCAGCCGGGTTTCAACCTCGCCGGCAATCGCGATCAGATCGATCCGGCAGCGCCCACAGGTCGGGCAACTGATGAATACCGGCCCGCGCTGACGCAGTTCGAGACTTTTAAGAATCTCCCAGCCAACCCGTACTTCCGTCACCGGATCACCGGTCAGGGAAACCCGCAGGGTATCACCGATCCCCTCACTGAGCAGAACACCAAGTCCGATAGCGCTCTTGATGGTACCACTGAACACCGTCCCGGCTTCGGTAATACCGACATGCAAAGGGTAGTCAACCTGCTGCGCCAGCAAGCGATAGGCTGCCACCGTGCGCGCGATATCAGAGGCCTTAAGGCTGATCTTGATCAGCTCAAAAGACTCCTCTTCGAGCAGACGGATATGGCCTAAAGCACTTTCGACCATCGCCGCCGCACAAGCATGGCCATGCTTGTACAACAATTCTTTTTCCAACGAGCCGCCATTGACGCCGATTCGGATCGGGACCTGCCGCTCCTGACAGGCCCGTACGACCTCGACCACCTTCCAGCGCTCACCGATATTACCGGGATTGATGCGCAACCCGTCAATGCCGGCATCAATTGCCGCTAAGGCGAGGCGATAATCAAAATGAATATCAGCCACCAGCGGGATATGACAGCCATGCCGAATTGATTTCAGCGCCCGGGCAGCTTCCAGATCCGGGACCGCACAGCGGACAATCTCACAGCCAGCCTCTTCAAGGGCCGCGATCTGGCTCAGGGTTGCGGTGACATCCCTGGTATCGGTACTGCACATCGACTGAACACTGATCGGGGCACCCCCACCAATCAACAGTCCGCCGAGCTTGATTTGACGCGTTTTACGACCCACGAAAAGCCTCCGACTTTAACAGAGAAAACGGCAATGCGCAGTCTACCCCATCACCAGACACCAGACAACCGACAATGTTTGACAGCAACCACGCACAAGAAGTAGTGTGCTGCCTGCATTCTCGTGCTTCTTCAATCAGGCAAGGACAGCCAGACACTTAAATATGATGAAAAAACCAACTGAAAAGAAAAAAACCGCGCAGCCGCAACTTGATACCCTCAAGTTAACAATCACCGGATTGGATAACGAGGGGGTTGGCACAGCCCATGAAGAAAACCGCACCGCTCTGGTCCAGGGCGCATTTCCTGGTGAGACGGTCGTAGCAGCGGTGGAACATCGGGGCCGCACCCACATGTTCACCCAGCTGCTCAAAATTCTGCGCCGTTCCCCCCTACGTACCGCCCAGCCCGGCTGTCCTCTTGAACTAAGCTGCCTGGGGTGCCCACTGGTCAGCATGCAATACCAGGGGCAGCTACAGTTCAAACAGCAGCGCGTGGAGCAGGCGCTAAGCGCCCTGATTCCCGCAGGGAGCTTTTCCGTCTTGCCGATACTTCCCGCTGTCGACACTCTGGGTTACCGCACCAGCGCCAAACTGGTGTTTGCGCGCAAACGGGAAAAACTGTTCCTTGGTCTCTACCGACGCGGCAGCCATGAGGTTGTCGATATTGCCGAATGCCCGGTTCACCATCCACTGATCAACCGTATTGCCACTATCGTCCGCAATGACGTTGCCCGCCAGCAGGTCTCTGTCTACAATCCCCGCCATCAACGCGGCCTGTTGCGCTATCTGCTGATCCGCGTCAGCCCCGCTAATGACCGCGCCCTGGTGACCTTTGTCTGCCATGACCGGGACTACCAGGAACTGCCTAAGCTCGCTAAAAAACTGGTCAAAAAGGTGCCGGAGGTGATCGGCGTTCACCAGAACATCAACAGTTCCAGTGGCAACGTGATCATCGGCAACGAATCGATCAAACTCCTCGGCCATCCTGACCTGATTGAACAGGTTGGTGATATCAGGCTGCATATCGCCCCTGAGTCCTTTTTCCAGGTCAATACCCGCCAGGCCGCAAGAATGTACGCTCTGATCAGCGACTGGGCGGCGCTGGGCGGCAAAGAAACGCTTGTTGATCTGTTCTGCGGCATCGGCGGCATTGCCCTGAGCCTGGCCAAAGGGGCACGCAGCGTAATCGGTATTGAGGTTGTTCCAGAAGCAGTGCGCAATGCTAAAGCCAATGCTGCGCTTAACCAGCTGAACAATTGTCGATTTATTGCCGGTGATGCGACAGCAGAGCTTGAGCGTCTTGCCATCACCCCCGACCTGGTTACTGTTAATCCCCCGCGCAAAGGTTGTGGTGTTGAGCTGATCCGCCACCTTCTTAAGCTGCGCCCGGCACAGATCATTTATGTTTCCTGTGATCCCGCCACCCTGGCAATCGATTTGAAACAGTTACTGGATGGTGGCTACCGGATCAAACGTCTGCAGCCGGTTGATATGTTCCCCCAGACCGCCCACATTGAAACCCTCGTCCAGCTGGTTTCTGCGTAAACTGATCGCCATAAGCACATTTTCAGCGAATCCACTTTTTTTCCATCGAATCTGTGTTAAATTGTCACCTGTCAATCAAGCTGGATGCCAATATTTTTGCTTTTTTTTGAGCCAACAGCTTCAAGCTGATTCTTCAGGAGCTTTTCATGGTGGAACTTGACTATCGGGGACATGCCTGCCCCTACCCCGTTGTGGAAACACGCAAGCAGATTCTAGCCAATGTTGCCGACCAACTGACAGTACTGGTTGACGACGACGTCTGCCGTGACAATGTCACCCGCCTGGCAGAAAAAATGGGCTATCACGTCAGCGCAGTCGCCACCCCTGACGGCTTCCGTTTGGAACTGGCCCCCCCGGCATCACCAGCCAAAGCAACCAGCCCGGCCCCACTAACAACCGCTACAGGTGCTAGCGTCATTTACTGCGGCAGCGATCGCATGGGCTCCGGTGACGACGACTTTGGCCGGGTATTGCTGAAAAATTTCCTGATGACCCAACTCGAAATTGATCCGCTGCCGGCAGCAATTTTGTTTGTTAACAGCGCTATCCACCTGGTCTGTACCGGGTCGGAGGTTCTTGACACCCTGCAGGCACTCAAAAGAGCCGGCGTTGATATCGCCAGCTGTGGCCTGTGCCTCGATTTCTACAACCGCAAAGATCAGCTTGAAGTCGGACGCATCACCAATATGTTCGATATCGTCGACATCCAGCATCAGGCCGGGCGGGTTATTTCCCCCTGATCGCAGCTTATAAAGCCTGCAGGATCGGCAAAAAAGGATTGATACACTTACTTATGGGCCACAGCTTGTTTAACATGATCTATTTACTTGTTCGCTACACACAGGAACCGACATGCTGAAAGAACGCCGCAGCGGCATACTGCTACACCCGACCTCCCTTGCGGGACAACAGCATACCGGTTCTCTAGGGCAGGAAGCGCGAGACTTTATCGATTTTCTCGTCGCCAGCGGACAATCGGTATGGCAGATCCTGCCGCTTAATCCAACCGGCTACGGTAATTGCCCTTATAGTTGTTTTTCCGCTTTTGCCGGCAACCCCTTGTTGATTAGTCTGGAGGACCTCTCCCAGACGGATGATCTGGACGCCGACGCTCTGCCGACTCCGGTAGCCGCTGCCTCCCATTGTGATTTTGCTGCTGCCTATACCACCCAGATGCCTCTACTGCGCACCGCATGGGGAAATTTTCTTGGTCAGCAGCATAGCCAGCGCCACCAGAATTTTACTGATTTCTGCCACGCCCAACACCTCTGGCTGGAAGATTACTGCCTGTTTGAGGCAATCCGTTCCAGCCAGGATTACCGTAACTGGCAGGACTGGCCGGAGCCACTGCGACGGCGCGATCAGGCTGCGCTCAAACAGTGTCTGGTAGACCTGGCTGAGGAGATTTCCTGGCACAAATATCTCCAGTTTGTTTTTTTTGAGCAATGGTTTTCATTACGCCAATATGCGCAACAACGTGGCATATTGATCTTCGGTGATCTGCCAATTTTCGTCGCCGAGAATTCTGCCGACGTCTGGGCTCATTCCCAATTGTTTCATCTTGACGAACATCAGCGACCGACGCTGATAGCCGGGGTGCCCCCGGATTATTTCAGCGCCACCGGGCAACGCTGGGGCAACCCCCTGTATCGCTGGGATCAACTCAAGGAACAAAATTACCTGTGGTGGCTCCAGCGCTTTGATTGGAATTTTAGTTTGTTTGATCTGTTACGGGTCGATCATTTTCGCGGCTTTGTTGCCTCCTGGGCGATCCCGGCTGAGGACTCGACTGCAGTTAACGGCCACTGGATGGACACCCCCGGTCGCGAACTGTTCGAGCTGCTGGCTGAACGCTATACCAACCTGCCGATCATCGCCGAAGACCTCGGCACGATCAACGCCGAGGTTGAACAGCTGCGGGATGATTTTTCCTTACCCGGCATGAAAATTCTGCAGTTTGCCTTTGATTCCGACGCCCTTAACCCATATTTACCCCACAATCATCGCCGCAATTCGGTTGTTTATACCGGCACCCATGACAACAACACCACCCTGGGGTGGTGGAATCAGCTCGATGACAGGGTCAAAAACCGGTTAAAAGAATATCTCGGATCACGCGCCACAGAGATGCCCTGGCTCCTTATTGACGTCGCCATGGCCAGTGTTGCCCGCCTGACCATTACCCCCCTGCAGGACATTCTCTGCCTCGATGAAGAGGCGCGGATGAACACCCCCGGCACCGCCAACGATAATTGGTCATGGCGCTTCAGCGAAAACGCCCTGAATGAATCTCTGCGCCGGCAGCTGTGGTCAACAACACATCTTTACGGTCGCGATCTGTGCATCAGCACATAAATTCCCTAAAGAACACTCAACTATTGTTGCTGACTTACCGCCTGTGCTATCTTTCGTGCGTTTGTTGCAATATCACCTTTCAACATCGTGAACACTCGTTTCGGAGGCTACCTTGAAAAATCGAATTCTCTATGTCGTATTATTTTTAACCTTGGCACTGCTGGCCGGATGTCAACAAAGTTCCAACAACCAAAATGCCGGCACCCAACCACAAACAGCGACCCCGACCCCTGCAACGGCAGAGACTCCACAAGAAACCGCCAAAAACATCAGTGGCGATGTGGTTGAAACCATGGACGCACTTGGCTACACCTATGTTCTGGTCGATACCGGCAGCGAACAGGTCTGGGCGGCGACCGCACAATTCGCCGTCAATGTTGGTGATCTGGTGGTTATTCCCGACGGCATGGCGATGCACAACTACCACAGCCAAACCCTTGATCGAACCTTTGATCTGGTCTATTTTGTTGAATCGATTCTTAATGCCAGCTCGGCAACAGCCTCTACCGATACCCCCGCCCAAGGCCAGATGCCGTCCGGACATCCCCCCATCTCCGGCATGGGCGGAGCGGAGCCCGCACCGATTACGGTGACCGCCCTCGACAAGCTTGAAAATGGTCACAACATTGAAGAAATTTATGCCGATCGAGACAACCTGTCGGGCGAGGAAATCCAACTACGTGGCAAGGTAGTCAAGTTCAGCCCACAGATTATGGGCACCAACTGGATCCATCTGCAGGATGGCTCCGGCAACCCGGAAGCAGGTACCCACGATCTGACCCTGACCAGCAACACCCAACTCCAGGTCGGCGATGTTGTCATCGCCAGTGGCAAACTCACTGTCGATAAAGATTTCGGTCACGGTTATGCTTATGACCTGATCGTTGAAGACGCTGTTGTCAGCATCGAGTAACCAACACACTCATCAACACACTTTTGCATCAGCCCTCCGCCGTCTCCCGGTGGGGGGCTTTTTTGTGCTTGTTCCCTCAGCTCAGGAACAAACCAGCTCCCCCCCTCGGAACCTATTTGTGCTGATTTTTCAATGCCTCAACAAGTTGCTGTGCCCGGGCGACAGAAAAGCCGGAAACCTGCTGGATCTCATCGACAGTGGCCTTGCGCAAGCGCTTGAGGCTGCCAAAATGCCTCAACAGGGCCTTACGACGTGCCGGGCCGATCCCGGGAATCTGATCGAGGCTGGAACGCAACCCTTGCTGACTTCGCAGGTTACGATGAAAGCTGATAGCGAAACGATGAGCTTCATCGCGCAGACGTTCGAGCAAAAAGGCGGCAGCGGAGCCATGACGAAATATCACCGGATTTTTCCGCCCGGGGAGGAAAAAACGTTCTTCTGAGCGCTCAACAACTTTGCCTTTGACATTCGACAGTACCCGGCTTTTGGCAATCCCAACGGCACCGATCTGGCCTGTTAACCCGAGGCTGGCGATCACCTCGACCAGCACTCCAAGCTGTCCCTTGCCGCCATCAATCAGAATCATATCCGGCAGACAAGCCTCTGCAACCCCACGTTCAAGCCGGCGCTGCAACACCTCACTCAAAGAGGCATAGTCGTCAGCGCCGACGACTGTCTTGATCCGGTAGCGACGGTATTCCTGCTTCGCCGGTTCACCATCTACAAACACGACCATACTACCGACCGCCAACTCCCCCTGCACATTGGAGATATCAAAACATTCAATCCGCCGGGGAAAGTGGGGAAGTTTTAAGCGCTCCTGCAGCTCAACCAGCAGGTTTTGGCGCGCTTGTTGGCGCTGTCCACGCTGACGATAGGATTCCTCAGCGTTGCGCTGCGCCAGGTCGCGCAGGCGCCGCTTTTCCCCACGTTCAGGAGTCAACAAACGAACCTTTTTCCCGCGTTTTTCGCTCAACCACTCGGCCAATAGGGCAGAGCTCTCCAAGGCAAAGGGCAGAAGCAACTGATCGGGAATAATGACCTCACGGGCATAAAAATCGAGCAGAAAACCGTGCAGCAACTCAGGCAGATCCAGCACCCACTCAAGCAGAAAACTGCGGCTCCCGATCAGTTTGCCGTTGCGCACAAAAAGCAGGGTCAGTTCGACCTCACCACCATCCTGATGCAGACCGATCACGTCCTGATCACCGCCGCCATGTTCTGTTACTTTCTGTTTTTCGACACTTTGCGCAATCAAGCGGATCTGATCACGCACCAACGCTGCCCGTTCGTAGTCCCTGGCCTCAGCAGCGGCATCCATCCGTTGGCGTAACGAGGCGATCACTTCTGATTCACGTCCCTCCAGCAACTGGATAACCCCGTCCACCAGAAGCCGGTATTCTGCGCGGCTGATTTTGCCGTGACAAGGAGCGCTGCATTGACCGATCTGATAAAAAAGACAGGGACGCTTACGCTGCCGGCAACGCTCTATCGGGGCATGGCGCAAGGGGAAAATGCGGTAAATTTGTCTTAGAGTTTCGCGGATAGCGGCTGCCGAGGAATACGGCCCGAAATAGTGCGCACCGTCATTTTTCACCTGCCGCACAACCTGCATGACAGGAAACTCCTCACGCAGGTCGATACGGACCGAAACGTAGGTTTTATCGTCGCGCAATTCAATGTTGTAGCGTGGCCGATGCTGCTTGATCAGGGTGTTTTCCAGCAGCAGAGCTTCTTTTTCTGTGTCGGTGACGATCACCTCGATGCGCTGGACCTTCTTCATCAGTAAGGGTATCTGCTGACGGCCGTCCCCCCTTGCCGAAAAATAGGAGCGCAGACGTGAGCGCAGACGCCGCGCTTTGCCGATATAGAGAATTGTCCCATCGCCGGCAAGCATCTGATAAACGCCGGGGGCCTGAGGGTAGATTTTCAGATCTGGGGTAAACATCAGTTTTTCCGGTGTTTGGTGGTAAAAAAGCTTAACAGTAACCGAGCAAAAAAAAACAACCAAACTATACAACTTATAATATCAAGTGTGTTATGGTTTTGTCATGGACAAAAAAACAAACCCCAGGTTAGCAGCAACAGGAGCCCAATATGACCCTCAACGATTATTTCTCGACGACCCAAGGAACCGGCATCTTATCAACCGCCGACAATCAGGGCAATGTCACCAGCGCCATTTATGCTCGACCAACCGTATTAGCTGACGGTACATTGATTTTTTTGATGAGGGAACGACTTACATACAACAATATCTGTTCCAACCCCCATGCAACCTACATGTTTATTGAATCGGGTGGCGGTTATCAGGGCACGCGCTTATATCTCCAGAAAATCGACGAAATTGACGACCCGCAACTAGCGCAACAGCTGACCCGCAGATGCTTGACGCCGGGAGAGGACCTGGAAAAAGGTCCAAAGCATCTGGTTCATTTCAGCGTTGAGAAATCACTGGCCCTGATCGGTGCGCAAGAGCGCCAGTTCGCTAATCCATAAAGGATTTTGGGTAAAAAATCATCACTGCAATTGCAAGCCCTCGTCCCTGAAGGTATACTTGCAACATCAGGACAAACCAACCATTTAAAGGAGACCATTATGTCTGAAACTGTATGCCACTGTATGGACATCGATCGTGACACCATCGTTAAAGCCATCAAGGAACAAAACCTCACCAGCGTTGAAGAAGTTCAGGAGGCTACTACCGCAGGCACCGGCTGTGGTAGCTGTGTTCCCGACATTGAAGCCCTGCTGGCTGAGAACAAGTAACATCCTGCTCCGGCACAATCTTACAAAAACAGCCCCAGCCTCTTAGCATGAGACAAAGAGGCTGGGGCTTTTCTCTTTTTCCGCTTCTTGCGACACTGCTGACATGGCGAAAACGAACCCTTTCCCGGCGCAAACCAATTGGATTCGAATTTTTCTGGAACTAGAACGGGCGGCTGTTATATCATGCCGCTGCATCAGCGTGCACGATTCTTTTTTTCTCCTTATCACAGGCCCATCATGCTTCGGGATAACCAATGAATCCAAACCCTTTCTGGCAGAACATTTTCCGCAATCAAGCCGATCAACAGACCCTGGCTTATTTTCTGAATCAGATTCCGATTTTCTCTAAACTCAGCCGCCGCGAACTTAAATTTCTTGAAAAAATTGTTCATATCCGTAACTTTTCCGCAGATGAGATGGTGTTCTCTGCTGGGGATATCGGTTCGGGAATGTATATCATCCGCTCCGGCCAGATTCAGATTTTATCTGTTGACAACAATGGCAAGGAGCTCGAACAGGCGATTCTCGAACCGGGCGACTTTTTTGGCGAGGTTGCTCTGACCGGTACCCGCCCACGAACAGCCGGGGCCCGCGCGACTAAAGCCTCATCGCTGGTGGGTCTATTCCGCTCCGACATTCTCGAAGCGACCATTCGCCATCCGGCACCCACCGCAAAAATTCTGTTTGGACTGAACCGCGTTCTCGCTGATCGCCTGCACCAGTGCAGTCAGCAGCTCGAGCTGCTGCAATCTACGCTCACCGCTCCACAGGAGCCAAACAATGAGTGATTCCAGCGGCTTCAGACGCGCCCAAGTAGCAGTCATGTACCTGGTTCTAACCACGGCAATCGCTTCGGGGATCGCCATCTATTCATCTGCAACCACCTTTACCACCCTGCTAAGAACCGCGACTTCCGGCTTGTTCCTGCCGATTCTGCTGGCGATGATCGTCGCCTTTATGCTTGAACCACTGGTAAACCTGATTGAAAATCGTGGCGTGCACCGAACCCTCGCCATCTTTATCATCTATCTGTTCTTTACTGCGGCGGTGATCCTCTTGCTGCTGATCATCGGCCCACCTAACTGGCGTGGCATGATACAGGCGCTCAAAGCCGATGTGCCACGCTATATCAGTTTTGCCATTGTCTATCTGACCGGCTTGCTCGAACTGGCGCAACAGCATTTCCCCTTTATTGCCCATTACAACCTCGGCGATCATTTGCGCAATTTCTCTCAGGCGTTGATCGGGGCTATTCTGGTCCAGACCCCGCGTTCGGCCATGCGCATCGGCAGCCTGCTGATTCTGGTACCGCTGTTCTCCTTCTTTTTTCTGCGCGACAGCCGTCGGATCATGCGCGGCCTGATATCCCTCACTCCCAATCGCTATTTTGAAATGGTGTTGGATATCTACGCCCACGTCAGCTGGCAGCTATCCCATTTTATTCGCGGCAGAATCATCGAAGCCATCATTGTCGGACTGGTGGTCTGGGCCGGTCTGTCACTTACTGACATCCGCTACGCCCCCATTCTTGCCTTAGTTGCAGGGATTACCAACCTGGTGCCCTATGTTGGTCCCATTTTTGGCATGCTACCGGGGATCACCATCGCTCTGGTTGACCTGGGGGTTGGCCCCCAGTTCTGGTGGATTCTGTGTGTTTACATTCTCATCGCCCAGGTCATTGTTGACAACATGATCCTGATTCCGATCCTTATTTCCAAGGTGTCGAATCTGCACCCACTGTGGGTGATTATGGCGATTATTATGGGGGGGAAGCTCTACGGCATTCTCGGAATGATTATCGCTGTTCCTATCGCCAGCATCATTAACATCATTATTCTCGAAATCCGCCAGTATCGACGGACCTTCAACCCTTATAACCGCTACTTTTCCAGTCGCGGGAAAATGCTCTGACCATGATCGATCATCATCTACTTAGAGCTGTCCTTAATCTGTGCCGAACCGTGGGTGACTATCAACTCCAGCAATTCCGTCGTTTAAGCCCGGGCAGCGGCGAGGAAAAAGACACCCGTGAGCTTGTTTCTGCGGTCGACATCCATTCCGAAGAAATGCTCAAAGAGGCACTGGTCGAACTGTTGCCCGAGGCCGGCTTTTATGGTGAAGAAACCGGAGAGGAAGGACGTTCTGAACTGCGCTGGATTATTGACCCCATCGACGGCACCACCAATTTTCTCAGCGGACTTGATCAATTCTGCATCTCCGTCGCCCTCGAAGTTGCAGGACGCAGTGATCTTGGTGTCATCTGGCGCCCAGCCTCCGCCGAAAGCTTCAGTGCCCTCCGTGGCCAGGGGCTGCAGCATCGCGGTGTGTCTTGCCGCCATGCGAGCCCGCTCACCCTTGGACAGGCCCTTGTCGGCACGGGATTCCCCTACCGTTCTGTCGATCTGGCGAAGCCTTTTTTTGCCTGTGCCCAGGATGTCCTCTACCGCTGCCGCGGCATTCGCCGTTTTGGCTCAGCAGCCCTCGATCTGGCTTACGTCGCCGGCGGATTTCTCCAGGGGTTCTGGGAGAGCGACCTGAAGCCTTATGATGTAGCGGCAGGATTACTGTTTCTTGAAGAAAGCGGCTGTAAGATCAGCAACGAACAGGGGCACCCCTATTCTCCTTACCACGACCGCATACTGGTTTGCGGCTTTCCCGGTGTTCATGCAGAACTACAGCCGCTGATCGGCAAACATTATCGTGCCGATCAACAAGGTTAGCATTGTTTATTTGGATGCAGGAGAAGATCTCCGGGGCAAGGTCAGAGAGAACAGTGCTGCAGCCACAGTCATCAGCGCTGCGAGAAGAAAGGCCGGCGCAAAGCTGCCATAGTGTTCTGCCAGCATCCCGGCGATGGCCGGCCCGCACACCTGGCCACCGGCAAAAAAGAAGGTTATCAGCGCAAACCCGCCAGCAGCTTTGGCGGCCCCAAGATAATCGCCCACCGCCGCAGCCATGATGGCAGGAATCGACCAGGCCGTAACTCCGTACAGAACCACCGATAGCATCAGCGCGACAGCTCCCAACCCCGATCCCGCGAGCAGGTAAGCCGCCGTCTGAATCATAAAAACCAGCATCAACCCCAGGCGCCGACCGATTTTATCAGACAGGGTGCCGAACAACACCCCGGAAAAAATACTGAAAAAACCAACCCACGACCAGAATTGCCCCGCCAGGGCTTCCGAGTAACCATGTTCGGCCACCAGACTGGTCACAAAAAAAGTGCCGTAGACCATATAGGTCAGGCCAAAGGCTAAATAGAGCAGTCCCAGCAACAGTAGGGTCCGCCCACTACCCGCAGGGTAGCTGCTGCTGACATCCGCTGCAGTCACCACAAGCGGACGTCCGACCGGTTGCAATCCGCATTCTTCCGGGGTATTACGCACCAGAAAAAAGACTATCAGGGCAAACACAGCAACAATCAGCGCAAACAGCAGCCAACTTAAGCGCCAGCCCTCAAAACCCTCCAGCTGATTCAGGCGCGGAACCACCCAGCCGGAAAACATAATCGCCAGGCCGCTGCCGACAACCATCAATCCGGCCGCCTGCCCGCGGCGCTCGCGACGAAACCAGAAAGCAATTAATACGACCCCGGAAATATTGGCCAAGCCACTGCCAAAACCGGTCACCAGATAAAGCAGCATCAGACTGGTAAAGGTTTGTACCCAGGACATGGCGGCCAGAGTCACGGCGATCAGACCAAGGGCTGCACCAAGGGTCAGCCGTGGTCGCCAGTGTGCCAGAACGCTGGGAGTCGCGGCAACAGCGAGCAGATAGCCGCCAAAGTTCGCTGTCCCCAGATAGCCCATTTGCTCATAGGACAGGTTCAAGCCTCCCTGCATCCCCGGCAACAGCATGGCAAAGGCAAAGCGCGCCAGACCGAAACAGGAGAAGGTGGTCAGAATGCAGGCAACAACAATCACCCAGCCATAATGAAAAGGAAGCCTGTTCACCACATAAAGACCCTACCCCATTGCCATGGAGTTCAATTGCCGCCCAATTCGCGCGAGCGCGCTGCCGAAGCTGAGACCGCTTCCATCAGGGTGGTACGCAGCCCATTTTTCTCCAGGGTGCTGACCCCGGTAATGGCGGTGCCACCAGGGGAGCAGACCTGATCACGCAAGATGGCTGGATGCTCCCTGGTCTCGCGCACCATCAGCGCGGCCCCGACAACCGTTTGTACCGCCAGCGCATGGGCCACATCGCGGCGCAGCCCTTCCCGCACGCCACCGTCGGCAAGGGCTTCAATCACCGTATAAATGTAGGCCGGACCGGATCCCGACAAGCCGGTTGCGGCATCCATCTGGCGTTCATCGATCAGCTGAACCATGCCGACACTTTCTAATAACTCGCGAACAATCTGCAGATCATCCTTGGTGGAGTGGGTACCACGACAAATAGCGCTGGCGGCCTCGCCAACCAACGCCGGGGTATTTGGCATCACCCGGACAACCCGCGGAGATCCGGCAAACTTTTTCTCAATGGCGGCACAGGTCACTCCCGCCAGGATCGATACCATCAATTTGTTATCGTCCCAGGCCGATGCAATTTCACCCAACACCTCATCGACAATTTGCGGTTTGATCGCCAGTACTAAAATCTCGCACAATTCAACCAGCTCCGTATTGCTCTGCGCCAACGACACCCCGAAGGCATCGAGCAAATGGTCACGGCGACTTTCAATCGGCTCCGACACAACCATCTTGGCGGCGGGAAAATTGCTCGCCAGCAGTCCCTTAATCAAGGCTTCGGCCATATTACCGCCACCGATAAATCCTATTTTTTTTTCCTCGGTCATCGTTGCTACCCTTTCAAAACTGGTTCCTGTTGATAAGATCTTCGGCTGCGTGCTACGCTTAAACAGATTTCATTGTTTATCATAGAGTTAGAAAAATTACAGCCAGGGAAAAATGCAGACCAACACATAGAACAGATGGGAGAAACGGATGACATTGAAGGAGCTTGCACAATTCAACGGTCAAAACGGCACACCTGCCTACGTTGCTGTCAGCGGCGTGATTTACGACATGAGTAGCAGCAAACTATGGAAGGATGGCAATCACGAAGGAGCACACCAGGCTGGTCAGGATTTAACGGAAGACCTGAAGACCGCACCCCATGTCCGTTCGCTGATCGAACGCTTTCCGGTGGTCGGCCAATTGACAGCAGCTGAGTCAACCCGGCAGCCAGGCAAAAAATTACCGTTGCTGCCGGTTCTGGTTGCCGTTGCTGTTCTTGCGGCGTTGGCGATCATAGTGCTGCGCTGACAATCCGGCGCAGAGATACGAATACCAGAGCCATTTATTCCGGATCTCGGGCAAAAAGGCTCGCTATCGTTGTCGGCAGCTTTAAGAAAACGTCGGTTTTGGAAAGGACTTCTTTGATGTTCGTCGCCCCGACGCCCTCATCCACCATGGTTAACAGGTAACCCGAACAGAGAATAATCGGCACCTGCGGTGCCAGCTGAAATAATTGCTGCGCTAACTCGGTACCAGTCATCCCCGGCATCGACTCATCGGTCACAACCAGGTCAAATTGCTGCTCATGCTGCGCGAACAACTCGAGGGCCTGACGACCAGAGGCAGCACAAACAACCTCGTAACCTTCGTCAACCAGGAGATCTTCGCCCAAGGCCTGCAACGCCGGTTCATCGTCGACAAACAGCACTTTTAAAGTGGGGGTCGAGGTGTTCATCTAGATCCTTGTTTCTTCGAGATTAATATGTTGATCTTACACAGATTCAAAATCTTGATTCATTATCTCTGATCCTATCATAAAAAAAACCTGATCCCAATCAATCTTACCCCGAGCAATTGTAAAAAAAACGATTTTCGCCGTTTAACCCTTGCCAACCAAGGGAAAAATTAATAGAATTAAATCCTTGAAACATCAGACCGTAACTCAGGAGGCATGATCTATGGCAAGAGTAGTGGAAAATCCCGATCTGGCTTTTCGCCTGGCCAGAGCGATTGTTTCCGATATCGCCCTGTATAATCAGGACAAGGTGGCCGAAGGAATCAAAAGTGACAATATCTTTGAACTGATGGATGCCGAACTGGAAGAGGGCCGCGAACATTTCTACTCGCGCGTTTCTGCTGAGCTTGCCAATCGTGATCATCTTTATCAGCGTGCTATTGTTGATGTCATGATCAAACAGGCCGGAAAAATCGAGAGCCAGATCTGGTAAATGTCCCTGTCACGACAGCTGTTATTCCCCTGTGACGCTCCTGCGCAACGCCTCGATGCGTTTCTGGCGGAAGCCCTGCCTGATATCAGTCGGGCACAACTTAAAAAACTTATCGACAATCGGCAGGTAACCTGCGATGGCGCCGGAACCAAAGCCAGCTTCAAACTTAAAGGTGGCGAAGCCATTGAGGTTCTGGTGCCGCCCCCACAGCCCTGCGCAGCGCTGGCTGAAGACATCCCTCTGGATATCCTCTACGAAGATCAGGATCTGATTGTTATCAACAAAGCGGCGGGCATGGTGGTGCATCCTGCCGCAGGACACTTTCACGGCACCCTGGTTAACGCTCTGCTTCATCATTGCGATGATCTCGCCGGCATCGGTGGTGCCCTGCGCCCCGGCATTGTTCACCGTATCGACAAAGACACCTCCGGGGTTCTGGTTGTTACCAAAAATGATCAGGCGCATCAGCATCTGGCTGAGCAATTTCACCAGCATAGCATCAAACGCGAGTATCTGGCCCTGATCCACGGCCACCTGGCAACCCCCAAAGGAACGATCGACAAGCCTCTGGGGCGACATCCGGTTCAGCGGAAAAAGTTCAGCACCAAAGCCCGAAGCAACAAAAGAGCCGTCACCCACTGGCGTGTTATTGACAATTTCTCAAACGAAAAGTTCAGCCTGATCCGTTTGCAACTGGAAACCGGTCGCACCCACCAGATTCGTGTTCATTTAAGTGACGCCGGCCATCCGCTGATTGGCGATCCGCTCTATGGCCGCCGTTCGGAACTTAACAACATCAAGGATCAACAACTGCGCACATTGATCCGTCAGCTCCCCGGTCAGGCCCTGCACGCCCACACCCTCGGGTTTATTCACCCACGCACCGGCGAATATCTGGAATTTAGCAGTGACATCCCGGCGCCACTGGGTCATATTATCACCTATCTGCAACAGGGCGCGCCAAACCATGAAACTGACCGCAACGGCCGCCCGATCTGATCTGTATTACCATCATTTTGCCATGGAGTTGTTGTAATGAAACTGGTCCGTACCGGGAAAGTATCCTATCTGCAACCTGCTGCCCTTTGTGCAGGGTTAACTGCCGGGTTCAGCACCCGCAACGGCGGGGTCAGTCGCCCCCCCTATCATTCCCTGAATCTGGGCACCAATACTGAGGACATTAAAGCTCATGTCGAAGGAAACCGCTCAACCTTTGTCCGTGCCTTCGATCTTCCTTTGCATCAGTTGCTGACGGTAAAGCAGGTTCATGGCAATGATCTGTTGCTGATCGACGAACCCAATCTCGACTTGAGCCATTTCGCCCGGGTCGGGGTCGATGCAATAGTGACCAATCAACCGGGCATGATGATCGGCATTCTTACTGCGGACTGCTATCCCTTGCTGCTGTGGAACAGACAACAAACGGCTATTGCTGCCATCCACATCGGCTGGCGTGGTGCAGCCGGCGGCTTGATTGACAAAACCATCAAGGCGATGACGACCCACTTTGACTGCACACCCGAGGATCTGGTTGCTGCCATCGGCCCCGGGATCGGTGCCGACAAGTACGAAGTTGACCGCCCGGTGCGGGATGCCTTCCGCCAGGGGAGTGGTTTCTGGAATGAGATTTCCCGTGAAACCAGCCTCGGACACTGGCACCTCAACCTCGCCCGCAGTTGCCGCCTGCAACTGGAACAGGCAGGTCTGACACCTGATGCAATCGAAGATAGCGGACACTGCACCTTCACCCAGGCAGAAATGTTTTTCTCCTACCGCCGCGATGAGGGGAAAACCGGTCGCCAGATTGGCTTTATCATGCTGAACAAATAGAATAAAAAACCTATCCGTTCAGCACCCGGTCAGGGGGAATGATGGCGCTGAACAGTTACAAAAAAAAACAGAGCGCAAAGGCATGAAAAATAGTGGATTTCTTTTTAGACATTGATGAACAGCAGATTCGCCGGGAACGTGAAAAAGCACGGGAATTACGCAAACAAGGATGGTGGAAGAACCGTGTCGCTACCGGCATCTGTCACTATTGCGGCCGGCAATTTCCCCCAAAAGAGCTCACCCTCGATCATATTGTCCCGATTACCCGCGGCGGCCGGAGCACTAAAGGCAACTGCGTTCCGGCCTGCAAGGAGTGCAACAACCAGAAAAAAGACCTGTTGCCGCTGGAGTGGGAGGGTTTTCTGGAGAGGATGAAAAAAACGTAAGATCATTAAAACCGGCAATGTGCCTATCGAGCATTCGAATGGACACTCAGAGCGGTCACAGTAACTAGAATTAACACCATGCCGAAAACCTGCTGAGCATTGAGAATTTCATTTAATATGACAACGCCGAATAGCGACGCGGTGACCGGCTCAACCATCGCCACAATCGAAGCTACAGCCGGGGCGACATGGTTCAGGCCGACAATATAGAGGATAAATGACAATCCCGCCCCAAGCACCCCTAACACTATAAAAAGTGGCCAATTTGGGGAATCCAGCACTGCGACCATCTGATCAGCATCACCAGCCCAGACTAGAATAGTGACCAGGACTCCGAAAGCTATCACGAGAATAGCCGGTGGACTACCGTGCGGGGCTGCATACTTGAAGGCAAAAATAAATAATGTATATGACAATCCCGAAAACAGCCCCGCCCACACACCGAACTGAGTGACACTGCTCGCATCAACGTCGTTAATGCCCGTCAGCAACATGATCCCAGACATCACTAAGGTGATCGCCGCCCACTTGCGCGGGGTCGAACTTTCAAGCCTGAGGATAAAGGACACAAGATAGACGAACACGGGTGCGCAATACATCAATGTAGCAGCAACGGCAACACTGCCTTCAGCAATGCTCATAAAATAGAAAGTGAAGTTGCCGGCAACCCCGAAACCGGCAATCACCGACCAGAACCATAATCGGCGGCTTAACAGTCCGCTATCCTCTGGACTCATCACGAGCCAGACGAGAACGAACAGAAACCCGATCGCACCCCGATAGAAGGCGACCACGAACGCATCCCAGCCATCTGCCAAAAGAATTCCGCTGATTCCGCCGGAAAGCCCCCAGCATAGCGCCGCTATTGCCACGAATGTGGTACTCAGCCTCGCCATTTTACCTGATACCTCAATAACTGTTTCAGTCTACTCCCGCGAAAGGGACAACTGACTTAGTTATAGGGTACCATCCGTTGCCGGGGTTTCAAACCGAGACCTCAGCAAACTTGACGTTGTTATTGATGTGGATTGTTCAGGACAGCTTCAAAAACCACCAGGACAAGCGGTTCGAACAGCGACAATTTATCTTTTACCCATCCCCACTCCCGCAACCCGGTGGCCGCAATCCGGACAACTGTTCTGTGCTGATATCCGGTTGCGCCGCACTGCGAAACCGCGCCGTTCGATGAGACAGGCGCCGCAACCAGAACAAAGGGTATTGTTATCCAGGCCCAGGTTGCCGGAATAAATATGCACCAGTCCCGCCGCTCGACCTATCTCTACAGCCTGGGTGATGGTAGCCGGTGGGGTTGCCGGAAGGTGTTCGAGTTTATATTGCGGATGAAAACGGCTGACATGCCAGGGGGTGTCGGCACCCAGTTCGGTGACGATAAATTCGGCGAGTTCTGTAAGTTCCTGCGGATCATCATTGATCCCCGGTATAATCAGGGTGGTAACTTCGAGCCAGATATCAAGATCATGCAATCGTTTGAGACTGTCGAGTACCGGCTGTAAGCGGGCGCCGGCATATTGGCGGTAGGTCGGGTCACGAAAGGCTTTCAGGTCAATGTTAACGGCATCAAGGTACGGATGAACCAGATCCAGCATCTCTGCGCTCATATAGCCGTTACTGACATAGACATTGGCAATACCAGCGTCACGGGCAAGGCGTGAGGTGTCGAGGCTATACTCGAAAAAGATCGTCGGTTCGGTGTAGGTATAGGCGATGGAACGGCTGTCACTCTGGTGGGCGGCAGCGACAATCTGCTCCGGTGACATGGCCTCTCCGACAGGAAATTTCAGGTCCGGGGAAACCTGGGAGATCCCGGCATTCTGACACCAGTGGCAGTGCATATTGCACCCGGGGGTCGCGATGGAAAGAGAGCGGCTGCCGGGATAAAAGTGGTACAGAGGTTTTTTTTCGATGGGATCAACATGACGGGCGATGGTATGCCCGTAAACCAGGGAATAGAGTATTCCATCACGGTTTTCACGCACCCCGCAACGTCCGCGCTGACCGTGACTGATCACACAGAAGTGAGCACACAGACGGCAGACAACCTGGTTGTTTGCGCGTTTATCGTAGAGCCGTGCTTCTATCATCACATTAACCGTTCTGTCGCCAGGCAAACAAGACCACCATCACCACGATGAGGACCCCGGTCATCCAGGCCAGCAGGTTAGCAAACAGAAGTCTCATCCAGTTGCTCCTTATTTATCGGTTAACCTTCCATGTTTTTCGTGGACTAAAAAACTGTTCTTTAAATTATACCATATCAAACAACTCCGAGTGGATCCGCGCCAGCGAAATCCCGTCCTGATGCAGTAGTTTTTCCGTCAACTCGATCATTTTCACCGGCCCGCAAACAAGGTAAGACTGCTCAGGATCTGCCAGTGGCAGGCGCCGGCGCAGCAGATCGCTGGTAATCAGACCGGACTCACCCGCCCAGTCTGGTGGGGGATCTTTCAACAACCAGATAATTTCCAGATTCAGATGCTGTTCCAGCGCCTGCAGCTCCTCCCGAAAGGTCAACCGCTCCCAGGTGTTATAGGCGTATAACAGTTTGAGCGGCCGCTGCTCCTGACGATCAGCAAAGGTGCGCAGTATCGACATCATCGGGGCAATGCCGATGCCCCCGGCAATCAGGACAAAACCACCGGCCGTCATCCGATCAGGACTGAAAGCGCCATAAGGGGCGTCAATATAGGCGATCTGACCAGGTTTTACGTGCTTGATACTGCTGCTGAAATCTCCCAGTTCCTTGATGGTGAAGCTCAGGGCCGGAACCTTTTCGGCACTGCCGGCAAAGGAAAAAGGGTGTTCCTTCAAGGCAAAAGGAGAATTGCCCAGGGTCAGCCAGGCAAATTGACCGGGCTGAAAGCGCAATCCAGGATGGCCATCCGGTTCGATGATCAGACTCCAGCTGTCGGCCTTTTCCTCTTTTACCTCAACCACGCGATAGGGATGGCGCAGTTGCTGCAGCGGCTTATACAGCCGCACATACACCAGCAGCAACAACCACGACAGGGAAAAGGCTCCCCACAACTGTTTGCGCCACGAGGTATCGACATAATGACCAACCCCCAGCACATGCCAGATCGCCAAACCCAGGGCCAGTACTGCCAGCAGGGCATGAAGAATCCGCCACAGCTCATAATCCAGGTTGAGCTGCTTGCGCCAGATTGATGTCGTTACCAGTGCTAACAGGGCCAGAGTGGAAACAACCGCACCCCACAGATGGGCAGGTGCGACGCCCGGGATGAACAGATCAATCAATTGTGGTTTGAGGATCAGCAGAATGATCGGATGAGCGAGAATGAACAGAACCGCAATCAACGCTACCTGGCGGTGGAAATAGTAGATAATATCAATGCCGAAAGGCGCTGAAGCGCGGCGAAACCGGGCCGTTTGTAAAAACAGAATTCCCATCATGGCGGTTCCGGCGAAACCCAACCCCAGAGAGACATCCCACCAGAAGCCGTTACCGGCGGGAACCGGCTCGATCAGCAGAATCACCAAGGGGGTCAGTATCAGCAATAGATACACCCCGATCCAGAACGCGCCTCTGGCCATGTAGCCCATCAACTACCCCCCTGTTGCCTCCTGGTCAGCCGCCAAGCCGATCATGTAGCGGTAAAGCTTGAGATATTCCTGCGCCGATGGCGCCCAGCTGAAATCCTGCATCATGCCACGCTTGACCAGCTTGGCCCAGGCTTCGGGCTGGTGGTAGTGAGATAACGCTCGATCAATGGTGGCCAGCAGCAACCAGGGATCCGAGTGATCAAAGACAAAACCGTTGCCGCCGGCGGGCTGGTCGTCAACATCAACGACCGTGTCTGCCAGGCCACCGGTACGGCGCACCAGGGGCAGGGCGCCGTATTTCAGGGCAATCATCTGGGTCAGACCGCAGGGCTCATACAAGCTCGGCACCAGCAACATATCCGCGGCCGCGTAAAGACGCCGCGACAATCCTTCGTTAAAGGTCAAATTGATAGAGACCTGGCCGGGACTCAAGCCCTGACGATCCTGCCAAAAACGCATATTCTCGGGTGTGCCAGAGCCAAGCAGGGCAAACTGTAACGGGCGCTCGAGCAGTTGCGGCCAGATGCTCTCGATCAGATTGATCCCTTTCTGGCGATCGAGACGGCTGATCACCACCACCAACGGCACATCGGCACGAACCTCCAGCCCGAGTTCCTGCTGCAGCAAGGCTTTGCACTTCTGCTTGTTCTTGAGCTGACGCGGGCTGTAGTTATGGGGCAGAGCGGAATCCTGGGCGGGGTTCCAGATCTGCTCGTCGAGGCCATTGAGGATACCGTGGAGGTGTGCACTGCGTTCACGCAACAGACCATCGAGGCCGTATCCCTGCTCCACCGTCTGGATTTCGCGACAGTAGGTCGGTGATACCGTGTTGACCAGATCGGAAAAGACGATCCCTCCTTTGAGCAGCGACAGGTTGCCATAATATTCCAGTGCCGCCGGGCTGGTCAGATTTCCCGCTAGTTCAAGTTGCCGCAACAACGAGAAGGGAAAGGTGCCGTGGTAGCCGAGATTGTGAACTGTCAGCAGGGTTTTGGTATGAGCAAAGAACGGATCGCCGGCATAGCTGGTTTTAAGCAACACCGGCACCAGTCCGGTCTGCCAGTCATGCAGATGGATGACATCCGGAGGAAAATTGAGGGTTCTGGCAAGCTCCAGCAACGCCCGGCAGAAAAACCCGAAACGCATCCCGTTATCGGGATAATCACCGTCGGGGCCGGAGTAGAGGCCATCGCGCTGGTACAGATCCGGGGTATCGATAAACCAGTAGGGAACGCCATCGTAAACTGCCTGTTTCAGGCTGGCGCGACGGGGCACCCCCTCCAGGGTGATTTCAACGCTCTGCGGTGCCTTACGGGGAATAACCGGTGCTTTGTCGATCTGTGGATAACCGGGAATGACAACCTGGACATCGTGACCGAGCAGGCGCAGGGCGCGTGGCAGGGAACCGGCGACATCAGCAAGTCCCCCCGATTTGGCAAAGGGAGTCGCTTCGGAAGCAACAAAAAGGACTTTCAGGCCGTCTGCTTGCGCCGCCAGCGGCTTGTCCAGGGGCGGGCGCGGATCCAGTTGCGCCAGCAGTTGGTCAACGCGATAGCCGACCTTGGCCGCCTGGCGCTGCAATTTGGCAATAGCGCGCAGGATCTCAATCGTGCGATCAACCATCGCCACCGGTTCGACGGCGAGCCGATCGCGCTCACGGAACAGCTGATAACCCAGCAGCAACAGAGAAAAACGCTCCAGATCCTGATGAACACACCAATCATAGTAGTCATAGTAGTGACAACCGAGCAATGGACGTAAGCGGTGCTGGTTGCAGATCCGGTCAAACAGGCGGAACCAGCCATCGTCCGTATCCGCTCGATCAAGATACCAGGCCAGATCACCATAACCTTCATGCTCCAGAACCAGGTCGGGATAACGCTGGTGCGTTTGGACCTCAAGAATATAGTCCTTCGCCATGCCGGCAAGGGGCGGTGCCGTATAGATGGATTCCAGCTCGATCAGTAACTGACGGATCTGCCGGCGCGCCCGCTGGGGCTGAGGCAGAGCAAGCAGTTCAGTGAGCAGCGGCCAGCTTTTTTCCAGCAGCAACCCGTCATGCTCGAGCCACAGCCGGCGTACCGCGCGGTCACCGTGCCGCTGCCACAGGCGCTGCCAGCGCTCATCCTTATCCTGGTGCGCGGTAAAAGCGGCTATCACCCTGGAACTGTAGGGCTTAAGGGAAAAATCACCCCCCTGGCGTAAGGAAGCGGCCGGTTGCAGATATTGTACATTGTCCGTCAGATCGCTCATCACCACAAAATCACCGCTGCAATCGACAGCGCAAGCGGTAGCGACATCCCGTCCAACCCGACCAGCCATGGCAACCGGGGCACCGATACGACCAACGATGCTCTTGGATGAGTTATTACAGATCACCAGCACCCGCCGCTCTTCAAGCTGATTACTGTAAACAAACACATCTTCTTCAACCCCGTAAACCGATTCAAAGTCGTACAACTGAAATGCTTCCGCGCCACTGAACAGGGCCCGTTGGCGCAGCAGCGGAAAGATACTGACGCGATGGCGTTCAAGTAACGGCTTGTCAACCGGTTCGTCCCAACGCGGCGCCAGATACTCCATCCCGTATTTCTCGCGCAGTCCTTCGATCTGACCATGACCGAACATCGGCAGACCAGGCATGGTGGCAAGCATAGTGGCGACACAGAAATATTTATCGCCATCACCGAACTGCTCAATCGCCGGCTCCTCATCGGGATTGCTCATGAAATTGACAAACCGCTGGAGAATTGCCGGATCAAATACCAGGATATTCTTGATGGTCTGGCGGTACTTGGCGTTTTCCTCCTGCATCAGCATATTCATGAAGGCACTGTTATAAACCCGGTGCATCCCCAGGGTACGAACAAAGTACCCTTCCATCAGCCAGAAGGCTTCCGCCACCAGCAGGGTGTCGGGGGCTTCAAGCTGAACCCGATCAACCAGTTCCCGCCAGAATTCGATTGGGAAATAACGGTTGAAGTCCTGCTGGCTCAAGGCGTGATCGCTGCGTGACGGCACTCCCCCGGCGGCACCCGGCAACGGGTACCAGAGGCGCTGAAAATGACGCTTGGCCAGGGTCATGGCGGCATCAAAACGGATGATCCGAAAACGCCTGGCAACGCGGATAATCAGCTGAATCATCGCCTCCCGCATTTCGGGAAGCAGGTAGTTGAACTGCACGGTATCATTCCACGGCAGATGGGTGCCGTCATTACCGTGGTAGATGTAACGTACTTCACCCGTGTGACGATGTTGATAACGACAGACGACTGCCGCTTCAGAGTGGTCGTAATAACCATCTTCAATCTGAATACTGTAGTCCGGGCTGCTGCTCACATCCGGGCCGGTAAAGCGATAACCGGGATAGGGAGCAGAGGACAACTGAACAAACCAGTCGGGATGCTCGCGCAGCCAGGCCGACTCAATCCCGGTGTGATTGGTGACCACGTCACAAGCCAGGTCCAGCCCACGTTGCAGACAGCGGTTGCGCAACTGTTCAAAAGCGGGCTCGCCACCGAGCTTGTCATCAATAACATAATCATCAATCGCATAGGCCGAAGCGGCGACATCCTGTTGACCGCAGAGATTTTTAACCTTCAGGGACGCTTGGGAACGCTTCCAGATACCGATCAACCAGAGGCTGGTAAAACCGTAATTGACCAGGGCATCGAGTTCTTCATCGGGGATCTGGTCAAGGGTATAAATCGGCCGTTGATAGCGGCGCGACAGTTGCTCGAGCCAGACGTAGGTCGATTTAGCGAGCAACACGGCGCGCGGCATCCATGCCAGATCGGCGGTAAAGCTCGCATACTCGTGATCCATATAGGTGGCCGGATCAAGCGGCGTGGTATCAGGCGGCCCGGGAAACCCCGGCTTGTGGCCTTCAACCTCAAACTGCTGAATCGCCGTACTGATGCGCGCCAACAGCTCCGGTGGCAACATGTCAGACCAGACATCGCGCAGCAACTGGACCTGGGAGTAGAGATCCTTACCTTTATGTAACGGCTCGAGCAGCCGTGCCAACAGGGTCTGCGGCTGGGCGGCATAGCCATCATCGAGAACCGGCAAGGCCTGATCAAGCAGGGCCAACTGCTTCTCATAGGCACTGATGCGCCGCAGCTGCTGCTCTTCTTCGGCAAACAGGGAGCGAGCGCCAGTCAAGGCCGGGTTCTGGCTCTGAACATAAAGCAGCACCAACTCCAGTAACAGTTCCAGCCACTCACCCCGGTCGCCGAGTTGCTCTACATAGGTAGCGGGATCGACCGGCTCCAATTGCAGGGGCAACGCCGGGAAAAAACCAAGAAACGAGGTAAGGCTGGCTTCCAGCCCCGGCATGGGGAGGATGGTGTCGCCAATCTCCATGGCGTTTTTGGTCAGGCGACAACCACGCCGCCGCAGAAAATCAGTAGCGACCTCCCGCAAGATCTGGTTCAGGGTGGCCAAGAGCTCCAATTCAGCAGCAGTGATAGCTTGCGCAGACTGGGTACGCAGATGATCAGCCAGAAGGTGGCGCATAAAGGTGCGCCCCGGAAGCTGGTCGTGGTGGAAGTAGCTGGTCAGATTGGTTGCATCCCAGACTTTACGACTGCAGTGAAGATCGAGGGGGTAGTGACGCTGTGAAAAAGGCTGAACTGGCATCATTTATAGTCCTGGTTCGGCACTGCGCAAAAATTCGGCGGCTTCTTCCGGTGGGGTCGGATTAATGTGAAAACCGGAGCCCCACTCAAACCCGGTCAACCTGGTCAGTTTGGGGGCCAGCTCGATATGCCAGTGATAATCAAAAGGGAGGGATTCCCAATAATCAGGGCGCCCCGTCCGGGGGTGGCGCGGCGGCGAGCTGTGCAGGATCAGGGAGTAGGCCGGATCACGCAGAGCAGTCCGCACCCGCTGCAGGATATCACGCAGGGTGCGCGCCAGCAGGCGTAACTGATGATCACTCTGCTGGGCAAAGTCGTGATGATGAGCCAGCGGCGCGATCATCAGCTCAAAAGGAAAACGCGAAGCATAAGGAGCATATACCAGAAAGTTACCGTCATCGCGGACAATCCGGGATTTATGCTGCTGTTCCTGGCGAATAAGGTCGCAGACCAGACAGCGTTCTTTTTGCTGAAAATGTTTGCGGCATTGTTCCAGCTCGTGGGAAATCAGTGGTGGCACCAGGGGTACCGCCATCAACTGGGAATGGGAGTGGGAAATGGTGGAGGAAGTTCCCACGCCGTGATTTTTAAAAATAAAAATATAGCGGAAGCGACTGTCCTTACGCAGATCAAGCATGCGCGAACGGTAGGTTCTGAGCACTTCAGTGATCTCCGCTTCACTTAAATCGGCAAGGGACTTGCTGTGATCGGGGGTTTCGACAATTAATTCATGGGCGCCAATACCGTTCATACGATCATAGAACCCTTCCGCCCGGTTCTCCAGCTCACCTTCAATCCGCAGGGCCGGAAACTTGTTGGGGATCACCCGTACCTGCCAGCCCGGCTCGTTAGGCGCACTGCCTTGTGGACGACAGGCGAGGATTTCCGGCGGCGTGCGTCCCTCGTTGCCACTGCACAGCGGGCAGTTACTGCCCTTGACCTGCAGCCGCTGATAATCAAAACATTCCGGCGCACCATCTTCCTGACGTTTCTGGAGAAATTCCTGCGGACGGCGACTATGCCCCAGGGTCATGATCACCCAGCTGTTTTTTAATGGATCCCAACGCAACTCAGACAAGGTATCTATCCTTTCAGGCGGTTAAACCGACCAGTTTTCTTCATCAAGGGCACTGCCACGATAGCACAAAACCGCATCCCCTTCGGTTGGCCAGCGACCATTTTCCCGTTGCTGGCGAACGACATGGCAACTGATACGAATACTTTTCCCCTGTTCCAGTTGCAGCAATTCGACCGGCACCGCCAACTCAAGAACTTTGTCGCAGGCCCCGCTGCCGCCGGGAACCTGTTTGCCGTCAATCAGAACCTTGACCTTGTTTTCAGCAAAGCTGAAACAGACATGAAAAATGCCGTTACCATTCAGGCGCAATTCAAAGTAACCGTCTTTACCGCACAAGCGTCTAAGCAGATCGGGTTGGTCGACGCGGAAATAAAGATGTTCGTTATCATAGCCATAATAGAGATACTCCAAACCTTCGCGGCCACTGTACATGGCACCACCAACGGCAAGATCAATACAGCCGGTCGCCAACCATTCGAAGTAATCACCAATGCGCCCATCAATGGTCGGAGTAAAGCAGGCAGAAGGTTCATACCCACTGGTGACAGTACTCACTCCGGGCTTGATTCGCTGTTGCAGGGACGCCGGTACCGGTAGCGCTTTGAGATGATACATCCCTTCCAGATGCAAGCGGAACAAACGATCAAAAATATCCGCCTGCAAGCTCGAATGCTCATCCCCGAACCACCAGAACCAGTCACTGCCTTCGGCTCGCAACAGCTCCTGGACCAGATCACTCAACGGCTCCTGGGGGTTGGCCAGGGCATCGGTTACCTCGGTGGTAATACAATCACGGCGGGCCTGATAGAGCATCTGCCAGGCGACATTGTCTTCGGGATGACCAATCCAGGTGGTGAAGTCTGAGCGGATCCAGGAACCGGCGGCCAGCCGCGTCAAGGGCTTCGGCGTGCACTGCTCCAACGCCTCACCGATCGTGGTCATGGCAAACTGGTCGTCCCTGTCAAGCATCTGATAAAGATCGCGCAAAAAAGGATAGCCGTTTTCCGCATAGCGTTCCCAGCAATTTTCACCATCAAGAATGATGGCCACGGTTCCACCCGGGGCCATCAGGGCAATCTGACGCAGACGTTGCTGGATGTCAGCGACCGCTTCTGCTGCTTTCCAGGTAGCATAAAGAAAGCCAATACGGTCGGACAACTCACGGTCGCGAAAGATCAGGGGCAACCCTTCATACTCATAAAACCGATACAAGCGACTGCGATCACGCAGGCCGCCATCAAGGCTGCGCGCCAGGATGTCTTCATCGGTTGCGGCCCACAAGGCCCCCTCTTCCTGCATCAACAGCGCGGCTTCGTGACTCACGCCTCCCTCTGCCGGCCACATACCACGGCGGCGCTTGCCAAAAAACCGCTCTGCTGTGCGCATTCCTTCACGCACCTGCAAACGCGCATCCTCCGGATGGCGAAAATCAGCGGCCGGCAACGGCAGACCAGGCGACGGCTCCCAGGCGCTTTGCAGATTACACAATAGGGGAAGAATCGGATGGGCATAGGGAGTGACGGTAATTTCAATCAGTCCGGCCGCTTCCAGTTCCCGGTGATAATCGATAATGCGGGCGATCTCTTCATGGCACACCATGAGCAACTGCTGCTTTTGTTCTTCATGATAAAGACCCCCGCGTTCAATCAGTCCACTGACCAGCGCCGAGCGCCGACGCAGATGGTAGCCGGTCCAGGCAAGCAGAAAACAGACCTGCAGATCGAGAATGTCCTGGTGACTGAAGCTCTCGGCCCGCGGCTCAAGGGTACCACGCTGCAGATAGAGTTGGTGGTAACGGTGATTAGGCAGAATCTGGGTCTCGACATTGACGGAAAAAAATTGTTCGACAACAAATTGTCGCTCTGCATCGGCTAACTTGTCGGCTGGCCGGGCGATCAGCTCGAGCCAACGATCCTGATCTTTGCCGCCGGCATAACGCTCAAGCTGCTCAAGCAAGGAAGGCACCAGATTGATCGTCACCCTGGCCTTGGTTTCGGCCACGGTTTCGAGCATTTCGCCATAATCCTTTAAGCCATGCAGCCAGGTCCAGGGAAGCAGGGTTTGTCCACCGACCGGATCACGATAATCAGGTTGATGCATATGCCAGAAAATACAAACTTTCAGTGGTGAAGAAGAATCAGTGGGAACGCTGTGGGAGGCCATGTCAATCCTTTTGCAACCAGAGGTTGGCGCATGAAGCGGTGGAATGATTCATGAAGCATAAAAAAGAATCAGTCCATTAAAGCCACGACATGTTGTTATATGTAGCGATCAGGCAACCTTGGGGTTTGGATCTGTTCGGGGTCACCACTAGACAGTGTAACAATTTTTCGCCCGGGATGTCACTTAATCCCCACATATTTTATTCTACTCTCATTCTATAATTAACGCCTTGCCCTGACCTAACCAGGCTGGCATAGTTGCGCTATGCGCAAAGAAAAAATGCTCCTTTACTCCACTTATCTTAAACATCGCTTCGGTGGCCGGGTGCACAAGATTTCCGTTGATGCCGGCTTCGGCTGCCCTAACCGCAGCAACGGACGCGACAGCCATGGGTGTATCTTTTGTGACAGCTCCGGTTCAGCGGCAGTGGGCATCTGGCGCCAGGCTGAAATTGCGCAGCAACTTGAACAGGCCAAGGCGTTAATGCAGCGCAAGTACCGGGCCAAATGGTTTATTGCCTACTTCCAGCCCTACTCCAACACCTTTGCCCCGCTGGCGCAACTACAGCAGTGCTACGATCAGGCCCTGAGTGTTAACAAAGTGGTCGGGCTGGCGGTCGGTACGCGCCCTGACTGCGTTGATGATGGGGTGCTTGATCTGCTGGCAGAATATCACCGCCGCACCTACTTCTGGCTGGAACTGGGATTACAGAGTTGCCACGACCGCACCCTTGACTATCTGCGCCGCGGACACGACTATGCCTGCTTCCTCGACGCCTATCAGCGCGCCAAAGCACGTGGCTTGCGCGTCTGCGTTCACCTGATCATCGGTCTGCCCGGTGAAAGCCGTGACGATATCCTGCAGACTGCGAACGAAATGGCCCGGCTCGGGGTCGATGGTATCAAGCTTCATCTGCTCCACGTGCTGCGGGGCACACCACTGGGGGACAGTTATCTGGCCGGAGAAATCAGGACCCTGGACAGGGATGACTATGTTCAGCTGGTTGTTGATGTGATTGAACGTCTGCCACCCCACACCCTGATCCAACGCTTGACCGGCGATGGCCCACGCGAGCTGTTGCTGGCGCCCTTATGGTCATTAAATAAGTGGGAGGTGCTCAATGCGATTGGGGCGGAGCTTGAACGGCGGGGAACCCGCCAGGGGAGTCATTTTCCAGATACAATACTTCATACCTGCGATTTGTAAAAAACAAAGACGCAGTGCCCTTGCCTGGGGGGGTTAAACCTTCAGGCCGGGTTGCTGGGAATCGCTACCACCCGCGACTCATCTGATGCAGGGGTCGCCCCGCTCCAGGAAATCAACAGCAGTGAAGCCCAGAGAATACTGATAATAATAATTGCCATTCGAAACATGCCGCGCAATTTAGCAGAAGCCTCCTTGAGAAGCAACTGCTTTACTCAAGATTACGGTTTTTACTCAAACTTAGTCATGATCTAGGAGCCTGTCGTTCTTGGCAGCAACCACCCCCTTGACCCACAAGACGTTCTCGGGTATCAGATAGCTCCACTATTTCACTCGGCAGGCAAACCACCATGTTCGATCTGAACCAGCTCAATCCACAACAACGCCAGGCCGTGACCCATGGCACCGGCCCCTTACTGCTGCTCGCCGGCGCCGGTTCAGGCAAAACCCGGGTGATTACCTGCCGTATCGCCCACCTGCTGCATCAGGGCACCAGCCCGGAACAGGTGCTGGCAGTAACCTTTACCAACAAGGCGGCGCGCGAGATGCGCGAGCGGGTACAGGAGATGACCGGTCGCAATGCCGTCAAGGGAATGACCATTTCCACCTTTCATTCCCTCGGTGTGCAGATTCTCAAAAGCCACATCGACCGCCTCGGCTTTAAGCGTAACTTCTCCATCTATGCCGGCAGCGACCAATTGCGCCTGATCCGCGAACTGTTGCGCGACACCGGGGCTGACAGTACGAACCGCGACGCCGAACAGATCCTCTGGCGGATTTCCGCAGCCAAGAACCGGCTGGTCGATGCCGGGCAATATCAAGCCAACCTGCGCGATCCCCTCTCCCATCTGGTTGCCACCATCTATCCACGCTATCAGCGCTCACTAAAAGCCTACAACGCTGTTGATTTTGACGATCTGCTGCTGTTGACGGTACGCCTGCTGGAAGAACAAAGCGATCTTCTGACGCACTATCAACAGCGCTTTTACTACCAGATGGTTGACGAATACCAGGACACCAACCCGGTCCAGTATCAACTGCTTAAGCTGCTGGCTGGTGGCCACAAAAATCTCTGCGTTGTTGGTGATGATGATCAATCCATCTACGCTTTTCGCGGTGCCGACATCAGCAACATCCTCGACTTTGAGAAGGACTTTCCCGGCACGCAAGTTATCAAGTTGGAACAGAACTACCGTTCCAGCGGCAACATTCTGGCTGCCGCTAACCAGCTGATCGCCAACAACCGCCAGCGCCGCCCCAAGACCCTGTGGACCAGCAGTGCGGCGGGGCACGACATCGAATATCTGCGCTGTGAGGATAGTGAAGACGAAGCGCGCCAGGTGGTCGAACTGATTCATGCCGAAAGCTTTCGCCATCAGCGAAAGTTTTCCGACTTTGCAATCCTCTATCGCACCAACACCCAGTCACGCGCCTTTGAGGAACAGCTGCGCTATGACAACATCCCCTATGTCCTGATTGGCGGCCAGCAGTTTTTTGACCGCAAGGAGATCCGTGACCTGGTTGCCTATCTGCGCACCATCCTCAATCCTGCCGACGAAGTAAACCTGCTGCGCATTCTCAACTATCCAAAACGGGGGATCGGAGAAAACAGCATCGACCAGATCATCCGGCGCTCGGCCGAGGACAGCACCAGTATCTGGAAGCTGCTGCAGCAACCCGAGCAGTTTGACGGCATGGGGCAGCGCACCCTGACTGCCATCGCTGATTTTGTCGCCCTGATTAAAAGCTATCAGCGCAAATTCAAGAACCCCCTGCGGTTGCTCGACACCCTGCGCGATCTGCTGAATGAGCTCAAACTCGCGGATGAGATCTACCGCCAGGAAAAAGATCAACAAACCGCCCAGCGCCGGGTTGAAAATCAGAATGAAATCCTCAACTCCCTGGCCGGCTATATCGAGCGTAGCGAGCACCCCAGCCTTGCCGGCTTTGTCGATGCCATCTCGCTGCTCGACGCCGATCCGGGCGGCAAGAACGACAAGGAAAAATTGCTGGCCGGCAATACGGTGACGCTGATGAGCCTGCATTCCAGCAAAGGACTGGAGTTTCCCGTGATTTTCCTGGCAGGAATGGAGGAAGGCTTTTTACCCCACAAAAAGGCCCTCGATTTAACCTGCGACCTCGACGAAGAACGCCGCCTCTGTTATGTTGGTATCACCCGTGCTGAACAACGGCTGGTTCTGCTTGGTGCCCGTCAGCGGCGCAAACATGGCAAGCTGGAAATGCGCGAACCCAGCCGTTTCCTGGCGGAACTGCCGCAACAGCTGCTGGCCAGCCGCCATGCCGGGGTTCCCGCCGAGGGCGGGGCAGAGCAAGAAGAAAAGAGCGCTAACCAGTTCTTTCAGCAGATGCAGCAACTGCTGGACTAAACGGCGCGACCCACATATTTCATTGTATCTGTTCAGCACCGGGCCGGGGATCCTATGTCAAGGGACACGATTGTTCCCCGTCGGGTCATCCATTACCGCTTGCTGTCGCCGTCCATGGCGACAGACACCCTTGCCATAGGACCCCCGACCCGGCGCAAGGATAGGGTTGAATAGCTACATTTCACTTTATTACCAGGAGATTTTAACGATGGCTACAGTTGAAGTAAGTTTTCCCGGCGGCGTTCAGGTTGCTGCCAGGGTCGGATCCTTCGATATTCTCACCGATCAACCGGCGGAGGATGGTGGCAAGGATGCCGCACCCTCCCCTTACGACCTCTTTTTGAGCTCGGTGGCGACCTGCGCCGGGTTTTATGCCCTGCGCTTCTGCCAGGAGCGTCAACTGCCAACCGAGGGGCTGGCGATTGCACTGGATATCGAGCGCCACCCCGACACCCGGCGGCTGGAAACCATCAGCATGAAACTGAGCCTGCCAAAGGATTTTCCGGAAAAATATCAGCGGGCGATCCTGCGCAGTATCGACCAGTGTTCGGTTAAAAAGGCGCTGAGCGATCCACCCGAAATAGAACTATCTGTTAGCTGAAACCATAGTACCCTGTAACTCATAAAATGTCGCAAAGATTGCGCAGGATTTTGGCGCGTCAACAAGGCATGACCGATGCTGCCTAGCCATAGCTAATCAGCGTTGGTCATAACGCCGTTGACGCGTCAAAAGACAAGCAAGATGCAATAGATTATGGGTTACAGGGTACTAGATTTGGTTGAGCAGTTTCAGTTCTTTCGGATGCGGATTCAGATAATACTGCTGACGCAGGTAGGACTGATCATATTTGCGGATAAAGTGATTAAGCAGGGTTAAAGGCACGATCAGCGGCACCAACCCCTGACGGTAATTTTCTATCAGTTCAAGCATCTCCTGCTTTTCATCAGCAGCAAGCCGGCGTTTGAAATAACCGAGAATATGCTGCATGACATTGACCTGCTTTTTCACCGTAGTTTTCAGGCGCAGGGCAGTCATCAGTTCGGTCAAATAGCTCTCACGCAGCGCGGCTAGAGGATAATCACTGCCCGCCGCTACCAGCTTACCCATCTGTCGGTAATGCTGCGGGCTGTGTGCCATGATCAGCAGCTTATGGCGGGTGTGAAAATCCACCAGTCGCCCGAGAGTGAAGCCTGCACCAAGCATCCGACGCCAGCGCTTGAGGACAAAAATCGCGGTAATAAAATTTTCGCGCAGGCGTGGGTCATTCAGCCGGCCATCTTCTTCCACCGGCAGCAGGGGAAAGTGCTCCATGAAGTGGCGGGCAAACATCCCAACTCCGATCTTTTTCGGCACCCCGCTGCGATCATAGAGTTTAACCCGCTCCATCCCGCTGCTGGGTGACTTTGCCTTGAAGACAAAACCGTCGAGCTGTTCTTTTTCCAATTGTTTGACACGCTCGCGGGCCCAACCCTCCATCCGCTCAGTGATATCCTCACCGCTGCGCGAAAACACCAGACGCACCTGCTGCTCTTCATTCTCTACCAACCGCAAGGTTTCCCGCGGGATCGGCAATCCGACCTCAACCTCCGGACAGACCGGCACATACTCAACATAGTCGCCAAGCACATCGCGCAGGAAGCGGTCAAGCTGGTGGCCGCCATCGTAACGCACCGCTGCCCCCAAAAGACAGGAGCTGATACCGAGGCGGATCTTATCATTTTTATCGTCCATGCTATACTCTCCTCGCTGGGGAGGCTATTATCACTTGGCTTAATCTATCAGAAACCAGCGCTGAAACAATTCAGTCTCGTACTTACCAGCATCACCTTTTGCCGCAGGAGGCCGCGCATGAACAGCAACGCTAACAACAATCTGATCCTCGTCACCGGTGGCAGCGGTTACATCGGTGGGCGCCTGATTCCACGCCTGCTCGATGCCGGTTATCGGGTCAGAGCCCTGGCGCGCACCCCGAAAAAACTGGTCGGGCGCCCTTGGGGCACCCATGCGAATCTGGAAATCATCAAAGGGGATGTTCTTGATCCTGACAGCCTGATCGCAGCGGCGGCCGATTGTCGGGCGGCCTACTATCTGGTTCACTCCATGCTTCCGGGGGTCACCGATTTTGCCGATACCGACCGTACCGCCGCAGAAAACATGGCCCACGCCGCCAGCCAGGCCGGGCTGAAACAGATTATTTACTTAAGTGGCCTGGGTGAAGACAACGCCACCTTAAGCCACCATCTGCAGTCACGTGCCGAAGTCGGCAACTACCTGCGCCAAGGGAGCGTGCCGGTCACCACTTTACGCGCGGCAATGATCATCGGCTCCGGCAGCGCCTCGTTTGAAATCCTTCGTTATCTGGTCGATCGCCTGCCGGTTATGGTCACGCCCCGTTGGGTCAGCACCCCTTGTCAACCGATCGGCGTGCGCAACGTCCTGTATTATCTGATCGGTTGCCTTGAACAGCCGCAGACGATCGGGAGAACCTTCGACATCGGTCAGCCGCAGGTAACAAATTATCGTGAATTGATGGAAATCTATGCCGAAGAAGCGAGGCTACCTAAACGTTTAATCTTTCCGATTCCCCTGCTGACACCACGCATAAGCTCCTACTGGATTCACCTGGTCACCCCGGTACCAGCTGCCATCGCCCGCCCCCTGGCTGAAGGCCTCAGCAATCCGGTGGTTTGCACCGAAAACAGCATCACCGAGCTGTTACCCCAGGAACTCTTTGATGCGCGCAAGGCGATCCGCCTGGCTCTCGACCGCATTCGCCAGCAACAGGTTGAAACCACCTGGAGCGACTCCGGAAATCTGCACCCGGCAGAATGGAGCAGTAGCGGTGATCCCAGCTGGTCGGGGGGGAGTGCCTTTGAAGATTCTCGCGAGCTGGTTCTTGACGCAACAGCAGAAGAAATCTGGCCGGCCGTAACCTCCATCGGCGGCGATGTCGGCTACTACTATGCCAACTGGCTGTGGAAACTGCGCGGCCTGATTGACCGCCTTGGCGGCGGCGTCGGTCTGCAGCGCGGCCGGCGCAGCGCAGCGGCCCTCTACCCTGGTGATGTCGTCGACTTCTGGCGCATTCTGGCGATTAAACCGCAACAGCAGCTGCTGCTGATTGCTGAAATGAAACTGCCGGGTAAGGCCACCCTGTCGTTCAGATTAATTGAACAGGACAATGGCACAACCACCCTGCAACAAACCGCGCGCTTTTTACCCAGAGGACTGTTGGGCCTGCTCTATTGGTATTTGATCTCCCCTTTTCATTTTTTTGTCTTCAACGGCATGATTCGCGGCATTGCCGCAGCGACAAAAAAACCGATCACATCAGGACCACACAAGATAAAGGTGCCCAACAACCCTGACAACTCATAAATCTTTGCCGCTCATCAGCAAATGGCCGTCATGGAATTTCCCTGGATCTACAGAGCAGGATCTTCTCACCGCTGCGCGCTGATCTGCTAACGCTCCACCGGTTTTCTTAAAGAAATTTTCCCTCTTCGTCAACTTTTCTTGCCGCCACCGCTTGCAACCGCCAGATATCGTCATTGTACTGGCGCATCGTCCGATCGGTAGAAAACTTACCGGAAGCAGCACTATTTAAAATGCTCATCCGTGTCCAGCCCTGCTGGTCAAGATAAGCCTTTGACACCTCTTCCTGGGCAATCCGGTAACTGTCAAAATCAGCGGCAACCATCCACAGATCATCGGGGTTGAAAATCGCCCGGATAATCGGATCGAAAATCCCCGGCTCAAACTGATTGAAATGACCGCTCTGTAAAAGTTGCATCACCTGCTCCAGAGGCTTGTCCGCTGCGATAATACCGGCAGGATCATAGTCCCGGCGACGCTCTTCGACCTCCTCAGCCGAAAGTCCGAACAAGAAGAAGTTATCTATCCCAACCTCTTCGCGCATCTCGATGTTGGCGCCGTCCAGGGTACCGATCGTCATGGCGCCATTCATCATGAATTTCATGTTGCCGGTGCCCGAGGCCTCTTTACCCGCGGTGGAAACCTGCTCGGACAGATCAGTACCGGCACAGATGACCTCCATAGCGGAGACATTGTAATTGGGCAGAAAAACCACCTTGAGCAGATCGCCAACCTGGGGATCGTGATTGATCACGCTTGCAACATTATTTACCAGTTTAATGATCAGCTTGGCCATGGCATAACCGGGGGCCGCCTTACCACCAATCAGAATGGCACGTGGCACCCAATCTGCGGTATCTCCCTGCTTGATCCGATTGTAGAGATGAATCACATGCAGAACGTTGAGCAGTTGGCGCTTGTACTCATGAATGCGCTTGACCTGGACATCGAACAGGCTGTCAAGGGAGAAAGCGACACCACACTTATCGGCAACAAAATCAGCCAGCAGCTCTTTATTGGCGCGCTTGACCTGCTGCCACTGCTGCTGGAATTCACTGTCATCTGCAAAGGGTTCCAGCTGTCTGAGTTCGGTAAGGTCGGTGGTCCAACCACTGCCGATCCGACTGCTGATCAATTCAGCCAGCAGCGGGTTGGCATAGGCCAGCCAGCGGCGTTGGGTCACACCGTTGGTCTTGTTGTTGAATTTTTCCGGCCACATCTCGTAAAAATCGCGAAACAGCCCCTGCTGCAGCAAGCGCGAGTGCAGGGCAGCGACCCCGTTTACCGAAAAGCTGCCAACGATACCGAGGTAAGCCATGCGCACCTGCGGAGTCGGCCCTTCCTCTATCAGCGACATGCGCCGCTGGCGCTCCAGATCGCCAGGCCAGCGCAGGGCAACCTCCTTGAGAAAACGCGCATTGATCTCATAGATAATCTCCAACAAACGCGGCAACAGGTGCTGGAACATGCGCACCGACCACTTCTCCAGCGCCTCCGGCAGCAAGGTGTGATTGGTGTAAGCCATGGTGGCCTGGACGATCTCCCAGGCTTCGTCCCAGGTCAGATGATGCACATCAAGCAGCAGGCGCATCAACTCCGGCACCGCACAACAGGGGTGGGTATCGTTGAGCTGAAAACAATTCAGCTCGGCAAAGCGGCTGAAATTATTGCCCTTGATGGTTGTCCAACGGGCGAGCACATCCTGCAGACTGGCCGAGGCAAGAAAATATTGCTGCCCCAGCCGCAGATTTTTACCATTTTCGCTGGCATCATTGGGGTAGAGCACCATGGTAATTTTTTCGGCTTCGTTCTTTGCGGCTACCGAACCGGCATAATCACCGGCGTTAAACTCGCCCAGATCAAATTCTTCGGTGGCCTCGGCACGCCACAGGCGCAGGGTATTAACGGTACCGTTCTGGTAGCCCGGGATCGGTACATCGTAGGGGATCGCCTGGACATCCTGGGTATCAACCCACCGCGCCCGACGTCTGCCGTTATCATCATAATAATGTTCGCTGTGTCCGCCAAACTTGATGCGCTGGCGGTACTCACGCCGTTCCACCTCCCAGCGGTTCATCATCGCCAGCCAATGATCCGGCTCTTCCACCTGATAGCCATTATTGATGTTCTGACGAAACATGCCATACTCGTAACGGATACCGTAACCGTGGACCGGCAGTTGCAAGGTCGCACAGCTGTCGAGAAAACAGGCAGCCAGGCGCCCGAGACCACCATTACCCAAACCGGCATCGGGCTCGGCTTCAACCAGGTCTTCATAGTGCAGACACAGATTTGTCAGGGCATTTTCGATTTCCTCATCCAGCCCCAGATTAAGCACCGCGTTGCCCAGGGTGCGTCCCATCAGAAATTCCAGCGACAGGTAATAACAGCGCCGCGCATCGGCATCCTCGTAAGCCTGGCGGGTGTTTTTCCAGCGCTCCATCAAGCGATCACGGATGGTCAGCGCCAGGGCTTCGTAAGCATAGTAGAGCAAGCGACAATGCTGATCGCGCCCAAGGTTATTGGTGTAATAGTGACGAATATCCAACTCCAGGGAGGCAACATCCATTCCTAGGGGGGGGACATCGGTGAGTTCGGGACAAACCATATCTTTAACGGCGTAACGCTTCAAATTCATCAAATCAAATCTCCTTAAGATTTTGCTATAGCGGGGCAACAGCCTCTATGCTTAATGGGCTTGCGCCCAGTTTTTACCCATCCCTAAATCAACCTGCAGCGGCAAATCCAGAGCAACTGCCTGTTCCATCTCATGGCGGATCAATTCCGCCACTTGCTCCTGTTCTTCTTGTGGAGCCTCAAACACCAGTTCATCATGAACCTGCAGCAGCATCCGGGTCTGCAACCTCTCCGCACGCAAGCGCCGGTCAATATTCACCATGGCCACCTTGATAATATCAGCGGCACTGCCCTGAATCGGATAGTTGATCGCATTCCGTTCAGCATAACTGCGCACCGCACCATTGCTGCTGTTAATTTCCGGTATCGCACAGCGGCGCCCAAGCAGGGTAGTTACATACTGATGTTCGCGCGCCTCGGCCTTTTTTTCTTCGAGAAATTCAAGCACTGCCGGGTAGCGCTGAAAATACTGATCGATAAACTCCTGGGCCTGGGCACGACCAATCCCCAAGTCCTTCGCCAGACTGAAAGCCCCCATGCCGTACAGCACCCCGAAATTAATGGTTTTGGCCTGACGGCGCATCTCTGCGCTAACCATCTCCGGAAACACATTAAAAATTTCCGAAGCGGTACGCCGGTGAATGTCCTCACCGGCAGCAAAACTCTGCTTTAAGTCAGCCACATCAGCCATATGCGCCATCACTCGCAACTCCACCTGCGAATAGTCTGCCGCCAGCAACACCCAGCCCTCCTGGGGAATAAAAGCTTCACGGATCCGTCGCCCCTCGGGCGTGCGGATCGGAATATTCTGCAGATTAGGGTCACTCGACGAAAGACGCCCGGTGGCCGTCACTGCCTGATTAAAAGAGGTATGCAGCCGCCCGCTGGCGGGATTGATCAGACGCGGCAGGGCGTCGGTGTAGGTGCTTTTAAGTTTACTGACCGAACGATAATCCAGAATACGCGCAGCTATCTCATGTTGATCGGCCAGCCCCTGTAGCACTTCGACGTTGGTCGACCAGCCGCTCTTGGTTTTTTTTCCCTTGGCCAGGCCAAGGCGTTCAAACAATACTTCGCCCAGTTGCTTGGGAGAGTTGATATTAAAAGTGCCGCCGGCCAACTGATGAATCTGTTGCTCCAGGGTCTGCAGACGCCCCCCCATTTCCATCGAGAGGGTGCCGAGAAAATCGGCATCAATGCGGATACCGGTCCATTCCATGCGGGTAAGGACATCGACCAGCGGCATTTCAACATTGGTAAAGAGTTTACGGCTCGCCTCATCTTTGAGCTCCGGCATCAGCTTGTCCGCCAGGCGCCAGGTGATGTCGGCATCTTCGGCCGCGTAGCGGGTCGCTCTGGCGACATCGACCTCACTGAAGCAGATCTGTTTTTTGCCCGTGCCGGCAACCTCGCGGTAAGGTACGGTGCGATAATTCAGATGAGCAAGGGCCAAAGCATCAAGCCCGTGGGATTTGGCCTCCGGGTGGGTCAGATACGACAGAATCATGGTATCGGTACTGATGCCCGCCAGTTCGATGCCGGCACGACGCAACACCAGGGCGTCGTACTTGATGTTCTGACCGATTTTTTGAACCTGGGGATCTTCCAGCAGTGGTTGTAATTTTTTTATGACCAATGGTAACGGCAACTGTTCAGGGACCCCCAGATAACGGTGCCCGACCGGCACATACCAGCCGGCATCTGCGCCCACAGCAAAAGAGAGGCCGACCAGATCGGCCTGAACCGCGGTCAAGCTGGTGGTTTCGGTATCAAGGGCAAAGGTTCCGACGTTTTTCAACTCGGTGATCAGGGTGTCCAGCTGCGCTTCGCTGACAATCATGCGATAATCGGCAGAAGAATCAGCTAGCGGCTGCGCCTTCAAGGCCGGCAGATCCGTGAGCAACTTATTAAATTCCAGGCGTTTGAGCAGCGCTCGCAGCACGTCGGCATCCGGTTCTTCCAGGAGCAGCTGATCCAGCTCAATATCCAGATCAAGATCTTCCACCAGCGCCGCCAGACGCCGCGACAGGCGCGCCTGCTCAGCAAATTCGCGCAGATTCTCCTGACGCTTCTTGCCTTTAACCCGATCAATGTTGGCCAACAGGTTATCGATACTACCGAACTCCTGGATCAGGGCACTGGCGGTTTTTTCACCGATACCAGGCACCCCGGGGATATTATCAGAACTGTCGCCTGCCAGACCAAGGATCTCGAGGACCTGCTCCGGCGGGACGCCAAAACGTTCAATCACCTCCTGGCGCCCTGACACTTTGCTTTTCATGGTATCAAGCAGACGAATTCGCCCGTTAACGATCTGCATCAGATCCTTGTCGCCGGTAACCACCGTCACCTCAAGCCCCTGAGCGGCGTAACGGCGGGCCAGGGTAGCGATAATATCATCTGCCTCAAAGCCCGGCAGCTCCAGCGCCGGCATCCGAAACGCCGCTACCACCTCCTTGATGACCGGAATCTGCGGCACCAGATCGTCCGGCATAGCACTGCGGTTGGCTTTGTAGTCGGGATAGAGGTCCTTGCGAAAGGTTGGTCCCTTGCTGTCAAAAATCACCGCGATATGGTCAGGCTGTTCCTGGCGCAGCAGCGTCAGCAACATGGTAGTAAAGCCGTAAATGGCGTTGGTTGCTTCACCTTTTGAGTTGGAAAGATGGCGGATAGCGAAGTAGGCACGATAAATATAGGAAGAACCATCAACCAGATAGAGACGTTGAACCTTGTCGGACATGGGTGACCTTTTGGCAAGAATGAAAGTTTCGCATTATTCCACAGATAGGCAAAAAGCGAAAGACGAGAATCAGCGCTGGAAATTCGCACA
>CAZMFD010000015.1:0-2854 GCA_964565445.1 uncultured Geobacteraceae bacterium | reverse complement strand
CAACTAATGGATGCTGGGGGATTTTCCAGCTGTCATGGAACCAAACCCCACACCGGATCATTATCCCCCGGTTGTCGTTTGTGTGTCGAAGGCTCATGGTCCTGCCTCTTTGTCAACGGCCGCTGCAACCTGAGCTGCTTTTACTGCCCCAGTTCACAAGACGAAATCGGCCAGCCAACAACCAACAATCTCAGTTTTAATTCAGCCAATCATTATCTGGCCTATCTGAAACATTTTGGGTTTCGCGGCTTCAGCCTGTCCGGTGGCGAACCGCTGCTGACCCTTAAACGCACCCTCGACTACCTGGCGACCATCAAAAAACACTTCGACGCTAACATCCACAGCTGGATCTACACCAATGGCAGCCTCGTGACCCGGGATATTCTGGCACGCCTGCGTGACTGCGGGCTGGATGAGATCCGCTTTGATATCGGCGCCCTTGATTACTCCCTCGACCAGGCCATCCTCGCAGTGGGGCTGATTCCGACGGTTACCATCGAAATCCCGGCGGTCCCGGCGGAACAACAGCGCCTCAAACACACCCTGAAACAGATGGATGATAGCGGCATCAACTTTCTCAATCTGCATCAGCTACGCTTGACAAACTACAACTATCGACACTTCAAAAAACGCTCCTACAGCTACGTGCACGGCGAAAAGATTACCGTCCTTGAGTCGGAACTGACCGCCCTCGCATTGCTGAAATATGCCCGGGACGAACACCTTGCATTGCCGATCAACTACTGCTCCTTTATCTATAAAAACCGCTACCAGAAAGCTGCTGCCCGCTCGCGCGGAGCGCTGGATATGGGCAAAAGCTATGAACAGGTAACTGCCGCCGGATATCTGCGCAGCTGCTCCATCAAGGCCGCTCCACAGATCTTACAACCCGTCATCGACCAGTTGACCGCTCAGGATCCAGTCCTGTGGGCGCGGACCCAAGGTGGCCAACAGATCTATTTTGCGGCATCTCTCTGGCCGCACATCAGTGCAAGCAACGATCATCTTTACGTTCAGCTCGATTATGCAGAAACCAGGGTTGGCACAGCCCTGTCCTATCGTCATCCATTTCGCGAAATAAAAATGCCCGGTGGTAATAAAGTCGCCATCGAGCGGGCCCAGGTTGGCAACTTTACCCTGTCACCAACCCAGACGCACAATTATTTCGCTGCGCTAACAACGATTACCAATGGGGGCAACAGCTGTGATACCTTAACCCTACCGGAGGAATTTCGTCACTTTGAGCAGATAGAACAAGGACTGGCCCCCTATTTCTGATAAATTAGCCTGCAAAAAATATCAGTTCCCGGCAAAAGCGTCATTCATTGCCGTCAAGGGGTCACTAACAAGAATCAGTTTATGACTTTAAAAAAGCTTATAAAATTAACACTTACGGCGCTGGCTTTGCTACTAATAGCCTTGCCGTCATCAAGTGCGGAACGGGAACCCGAGACACTGGTTGGGGCCAGCTTTTTTCAGCTGGTTCGCCCCGGCGACACCCTGATTGAACTGGCGCGCCAATATGGCATTGGCTACGGCACCCTCATCAATGCCAACCCCACCATCGATCCCTGGCAACCGCCGGTTGATAGCGAGATTCTCATCCCTCGCGCGGCAATCGTTCCCTATCAGGCGCAACCGGGAATCACCATCAACCTGGCAGAACAGCGGCTTTATCTGATCCGCGAAGGCCGGCAACGCACCCTGATAAGTATTTATCCCATCGGCATCGGCCGCGAAGGGCGCGACACCCCGACCGGTAATAATCGAATTGTTACCATGATTGCCAATCCGAGCTGGACGCCGCCGCCGAGCCTGCGTGCTGAACATCCGGAGCTGCCGGCAGTGATTGCCCCAGGGCCGGACAACCCCCTGGGTGATTACTGGATTGGTCTTTCCCAGAAACACATCGGTCTGCACGGAACCAATCGCCCTTTTGGTATCGGTCGTCAGATCAGCAGTGGCTGTATTCGCCTCTATCCTGAACACATCCAGCTACTCTTTGAGCGCGTCGACATCGGCATGGCGGTCACGATCATAGACCAGCCGATTAAACTGGGGCACAAAAACGGGCAGCTGTACCTCGAAGCACACCCCGATCCGGCCAACCGGGTCGCGGCTCCCATTGCAGAAATTCTGCGTCAACGTGATCTGATGGCCCCCGAGGCCGATATTGATTGGCAGCAGGTGCGCCTCGTCCTTGAGCAACGCACAGGCGTGCCACAGCTTATAACAGCGCCACAAAATCGGCCCTGATAACAACAAAAAGCCCCGGGTAACCGGGGCTTTTTGTTGTCTTTAACCTATTGAATGAAATATTTATTTCTGCTGACTTAACTCAAAGGCCTTGGCGGCTTTATCAGCAGCGTCTTCAGCGCGGTCAGCACTCACCTGAGCAGAACTGGCGGCAGCATCAGCACTTGCGGCAGATTTTTCTGCCTTCGTTGCAGACCTTTCAGCACTCGCTGCAGCTTTTTCTGCTCTGCTTGCCGCTGCAGCAGCTTCATCGGCTGAACTAGAAGCTGACTGCGACGCCGCAAGGGCATCACGCATCAACTGCTCATCTTCCGGAGCCAGAGTATATTGCGTGGCACAGCCCGCAAGAGCCAACACCATCGCACCAACCAACACACCATTAATCATTTTTTTCATTGTCTTCCTCCTTGATTGTAAAAAATCAGTTACTATTCAAGACTGCCCATTTAGTGATGACATACTAACACCTTTTCTGATGTACGTCCCCTTCCCTTTCAATTCTTGCATAAAAACGGAACAACGCAAGATTTTTTTATGAAGTTTCTCTACTTGAAACAAAATCCTCGCCGCTACCGGGCTCTTGGATAATGTGTCTTTT
>CAZMFD010000014.1:2719-52609 GCA_964565445.1 uncultured Geobacteraceae bacterium | reverse complement strand
TCCAGATGAAGAACCGACAGTATATCCTCACGTTTTGACTTGTTGATAATGACCGCGCAGCCGACTAGATCGGCACGGGCCTGACGGATGATTTCGGTGAGGGCCTTAAGGGTCGTGCCCTTGGCAAAAAAGTCATCGACAAACAGAACCTTTTCTCCGGGTTGCAGTACCTCGTGCGAGACGTAAAGGGTGGTTGCTTCCTGCTTGGTGTAGGAATAACTGCTGGCGGTATAAAACTTTTTCATGGTGATGGAACGTTTTTTCTTGGCAAAGATAAAGGGAATCTTCAGCGCGGTGGCAACCGCCTGGGCGATCATAATGCCACTGCTTTCAGCGGTGATGATCTTGTCAATCTGCTGGGTGGCAAAGCGCGCAGCCAGATCCTGGCCGATTTTCTCCATCAGCAACGGATCAACCATGTGGTTGAGAAAACTGTCTACCTTGACGACGTCCCCCTGAATCGTCCCTTCCCGGCGAAAACGATCAAGTAACTCCTGGGTAACTGTCATTTGCGATCCTCTCGATCATAGGGCAAACCGAGGCCCTGTGGTTGTTGGCTTGACCCTTTCTGCAGACGGATTGTTGATACTACCAGGACAAGGATAGTAAAAACGTAAGGGAGCATCTGCAGAATATGGGTACTGATGTCGGTGCCTATCGCCTGAAAGCGCAACTGCATGGCGGTGATGCCACCGAACAGATAGGCCCCGAACATGGCTTTACCGCTTGACCATCCGGAAAAAATCACCAGGGCAACGGCTATCCATCCACGTCCGGCGGACATGTTTTCAATCCACATGGGGGTCATCGCCAGACTCAAGTAGGCACCACCGATTCCGACCAGACCGGCACCGGTGGTGACCGCTAAAAAGCGATAGAGGCTGACGGAGATGCCACAGGTATCAGCCGCGGCCGGATTCTCACCGACGGTTCGCAGGGCGAGACCAATACGGGTGCGATAGAGAAAAAACCAGAGCAGAAATACCAGGACAAAACTGGTGTAGATGAGCAGGTCCTGCTGAAAAAAAGCGCGACCGATAATGGGTAGCTGGGACAATCCGGGTATCGGCATTCGTTCAAGGCCACCGATGGTCTGACCGACCATCCCGCGGCCGAACAGGGCAGTGACCCCGATACCGAACATGGTCATGGCCAATCCGCTGACGATCTGATTACCGCGCAGTTGTACCGTAATCAGCGCATGAATGCTTCCAGCGGCAAAGGTCACAGCAAAGGCAGCCAGAATACCGATCAATGGTGAACCTGAATAGAAGGTGCCGGCAAAACCGGCCAGGGCACCAATCAACATCAATCCTTCAATCCCCAGATTGATGATGCCTGCGCGCTCATTCAGGATCGCACCCAGGGTAGCGAACAGAATCGGAGTGCCCGCTCGTACGGTTGCATCAAGCAGGATTTCAACCACCTTGGACTCCTTTGATCAGCTTGACCCGGTACTGGATGAAAAAATCGGAGCCGAGCAGGAAAAACAGAATCAAGCCTTGGAACGCATAGACAAAGGCGATAGGCAACTGCCAGAGCATCTGTAAGCTATCACCGCCAACCAGTAGGATACCCATCAATAGCGATACAATAATAACGCCCAGAGCGCTGCGCCGAGCGAGCCAGGCGATGATAATTGCGGTATAGCCATAACCGGATGAGATGCCATGCTGGAGTCGATATTGAAGACCGGCAACTTCACTCAACCCGGCGACTCCGGCAATGGCACCGCTGAGGAACAGCACGGCAAAGATGGCGACACCGGTACGCATCCCGGCGTAGCGGGCTGCCTGGGGGTTGCTGCCGATGACCTTGATCTGATACCCCCAGATGGTGCGTTCCATGAACAGATAGAGCAACAGCGCGCAGAACAGGGCAAGAAAGAATCCGCTGTGCAGCCGGGTATCGAAAAAATTAGCGAACCGCGCCGCGTCGGCGAACTGCGCGGTCAGGGGAAAATTGAACCCTTGCGGATCACGCCAGGGACCATAGATGAGATAATTGACCAATAAAATGGCGATGTAGTTCATCATCAGGGTGACGATGACCTCGTTGACACTCCAGCGGGCGCGCAGCAAACCGGCAACCCCGGCCCAGAGACCACCGCAGATAAAGGCAGCACAGAACATCGCGATCATCAGCAGCCAATGATTTTCCAGACCGGAGAACAGAGCTACCCAGGTTGCACCCATCGCTCCCATGTAGATCTGACCTTCGGCGCCGATGTTCCAGATCTGCATACGAAAAGCGAGGCTGACACCGAGGCCGGCAAAGATTAAGGGGGTTGCTTTGACCAGGGTTTCAGACAGACCATAGGTTGAGCCGACCGCTTCATAAAGGATTTCGCGATAGGCGTCAAAGGGGTTGATGCCGGCTGCAAGAATCAGCACACCGGCAAATAGCAGTGCGACTGCGATGGAGACGACCGGTGCGGTCAACCGGAGCAGGGTAGATGAAATGTCGCGCCGTTCAATGACCAGTTTCATAGAGAGATTTCCCGGCATTCACCGCTCATCATCAGACCGATTTCTTCACGGCTGGTGTGGCGTGGATCCGCATAGCCGATCAACCTGCCACGAAACATCACGGCAATCCGGTCGCTGAGTTTGAGCAGTTCATCCAGGTCTTCGGCGATCAGAATCGTACTCATGCCACTGCCGGCACCGTCGACAATGACCTTATGGATATACTCGGCACTCCCGATATCGAGACCGCGGGTGGGGTAAAGGGCTACCAGCACCCGTGGTTGCTCGGACAATTCCCGGGCAATGATGACCTTTTGAATATTACCACCGGAGAGATAACGTACCGGTGACCCATCGGGGCCGGATTTGATAGCAAAGCGCGACACTTTATCTTCAGCGTTGCGGCGGATAGCCCTGCGGTTCTGGAAAATGCCAAGCCGGAAAAGAGAATTTTTAAAACTCTTCATGATCAGATTGTCGGCGACATCGAGATCGGGCGCGATGCCGATGCTTTTACGGTCTTCGGGAATGTGGGCAATGCCGGAAATATAAGATGAGCGGGCACTGCTGTGAGTGATGTCAACTGCGCCGGCGAAAATCTTCCCCTTGCTGACATCTCTGAGCCCGGTCAGGGCTTCAGCCAGAGCTTTCTGGCCGTTACCTGCGACCCCGGCGATGCCGAGGATCTCACCTTCCTTGAGTTGCAGGCTGAAATCATCAAGATCCGCTAACCCACGATCATTGCGTGCTGAGAGATTTTTGATGTCAAGAATGATCTTTTCCGACATCTGCAGATTTTTCTGCCACTGGGGAATACGATCCTGACCGATCATCAGCCCAGCCAGGGTTTCAGCATCGAAATCGCCGCGTTTAAGGGTCGCGATGCTGCTGCCCTTTTTCAGTACGGTTACCCGGTCGGAAATCTCCATGACTTCACGCATTTTATGGGAAATAAAGATGATACTTTTGCCCTGCTGTTGTAACAGGCGCAGTACCTTGAACAGGCGAGCGGCTTCCTGGGGGGTGAGCACCGCCGTCGGTTCGTCAAGGATCAGCAAGCGGCAGTCGCGCAACAGCAGCTTAATCAACTCAATCCATTGCTGCGCGCCGATCGATAGCTTCCACACCTCAGTGTCCAGATCAAGATCAAGCTCAAAGGTGTCGATCAGTTTCTGAATTTTTTGTTTATAGTGTTTACGGTCGTAGACCAGGGCTACCTTGTCCAACGCCAGGAGGATATTTTCAAAGACAGAGTGCGCAGGAACCAGCATAAAGTGTTGATGGACCATGCCGATACCGCGTGAAAGAGAATCCCGGGGACTGGTAAAATGGACAGGCTGTCCGGCTAGATGCATGCGTCCGGAATCGGGATGGTAAAGCCCGGTCAGGACATTCATCAGGGTGCTCTTGCCGGCGCCGTTTTCGCCCAGAAGGGTATGGATTTCCCCAGACGCAACTGTAAAGGAAACATCGTCAAGGGCGACAACGCCGGGAAAGGTTTTCCTGATATTCTGGATATGCAGCAGCTCTGACATAAAGAATCGGCACGCCCGTTACCGGGCGTGCCGTCGTAGGAGACCGGTTTATTTGGCGAGAGTACCCTGAACGCCTTCGACAAAGAAGTTCATGCTCAGCATATCGCCATCACTCATGGTTTCACCGGTGGCAAGAATCTGCTTGCCGTCGCGGTCTTTCAATGGGCCGGTGAATGGATGGAAGGTGCCGGCAATAATGGCTGCGGTGCGTTCCTGAACCAGCGATTTAACCTCGTCAGGGACCTTAGCATGGATATCGGCGAGTCCGACTAGGCCGTCTTTAATGCCCCACCAGATCTGTTCCGATTTCCAGGTTCCTTGATGCACTGCCTCGGCTAACTCGGTGTACAGAGCCCCCCAGTTCCAGACCGGTGCGGTCAAAAAAGCGTTGGGAGCAAAGTGGCGCATGTCGCTGTTGTAGCCGATGACGTAGGCGTCACGGGCTTCAGCGGCTTGCAGGGTTGCCGGAGCATCCTGATGCATGGCAAGGACGTCGGCGCCGACATCAAGCAGGCTGTCGGCGGCATCACGCTCGACACCAGGATCAAACCAGGTCTGGGTCCAGACAACCCGGACCTCTGCTTCGGGATTTACACTGCGAACCCCGAGGGTAAAGGCATTGATACCACGGATGACTTCCGGAATCGGAAAGGCGGCGACATAGCCGATGATGTTTTTGCTTGTCATTTTCCCGGCAATGATGCCGGAGAGGTAGCGGGGCTCATACATGCGACCGAAGTAGGTACCGACATTCTCGGCGGTTTTGTAACCGGAACAGTGCATGAAGATCACATCTTTGTTGCGCTTGGCAACATCGATGGTGGCATCCATATAACCGAAACTTGTGGTTAAAATCAGATTATGGCCACGCCGGACGAGGCCGTTAATGACCCGGGCCGACTCAGCTCCTTCAGGGACTGATTCGATATAGGTAGAAGGTTCGACATAGGGGAGTTTTTCCATCTCCAGGCGGCCGAGGTCGTGGGAGTAGGTCCAGCCGGCATCGCCAACGGGACCAACATAGACGAAGCCTGCCTTGACCTGCTTATTCTCTGCCAGAGCATGTCCAGCAACTCCGCAGACTAGTGCGATCAGTACTAATATCATTGTTTTTTTCATCGTATCATCCTTACAGCACATAAAGAGAAAAAGGGGAAATTTTACTACAGCAGGGGCGGTAGCAAGTCAAGTTGCCAAATGTTGCAAAAAAACGTTATTCCGGTCGCAGTTTGCTATCGATATTGTTGTGCTGCCAGTTGGCATCCCACCATTCGATAGGTTGCACCGGAAGGCCGTTAACCAGCACTTCAAAGTGAAGATGATCCCCGCCGGCCAGGCCGGTAACACCACTGCGAGCGATCACGTCACCACGGCTCACCTGTTGACCAACCTCCACCTGACTCTGACTCAGGTGGGCGTAGAGGGTCTGGATGCCGATACCGTGGTCAATGACGATACAGAGCCCGTAAATGCCGAGAAAATCACTGAAGATAACCTTTCCGGTATTAGCGGATACAATTTCAGCCTGGGCGGTCGACGCCAGGTCGTAGCCGAGATGAACAGTGCGGTCGATCTCTTTGCCGTTGTACAAATAGGTGCGGTGATCGGCAAACAGTGCCAGTGGTGCCGCTCTGGGTTGACGCAGAAAGGCCCCTTCCCATTGCGGTTCAGAGGCAGTTTCTGTCGCCAGGGCAGCTACTTCTGCGCGGTTCTGCTTACGGAGTTCCTGGTTGATGTAGAGAAAGGTCTCCAGTGCGGTAGCGAATGTTGGCACCTGATGGGTAAATTCAGGCAGGGTCATGTCGAGAAAGCTATCGGTAATGTTGATCTGCCGCTGGCGAAACTGCTGGTTGTTGGCACGGTAATAGATGCCGGCCTGACGTTCATTGTCAGCCAGATCAACGGCAACAATGCGCGGAACAAACTCCTTCGGATCCAGATAATAGGGGAAGGTGATAGCGCTTGCATACATACCGGAAGGCTGTTGAAATGCCGGGAAGAAATGATCGCCAAAGATAATTCCAGTGCGCTTGACAGATTCATCCAGCGAATAGGTCACCAGCCCGGCACCGCCACGGGTAAAATTATGGGCACGGCTGATCACCGAGATTGCTGGTGGTCGGGAATCATACAGCAACTCAAAAGATTCTTCTGTTACATTGCCTTTTCCTAAACGATAAATGGCTTGATCGGTGGCGCTGACCTCGATGGTGAAAGCCCCTTCGCGCAGGCGCAGACCTTCCAGACTCAGTGCGATTGTCGTCTGGTCCAGGGATGGAGGAAATTCCTCACGATTCAATGAAATACGCAGGTCACCTTGGACCAGATTCACAGTGACTTCTTTAAGCCCTGTGCCTTCATCAAGAGCCAGTAGCGTTAAGGGGGTTGCCGGCGAAACCGGCCCGCTGGCCGGGTTCAGGGTCACCTGAGGAGGTTTGGTATCACGAAAATAGGCGATAACGGCGATGATCAGCGCAATCAATATAACGACAAGTAACAGTTTTTTTAACGATTTCAATGGTTGATCCTTTATGCTTTATAAGGTGCAGTTGGTGTTTTCATTTGGCGGCAAACAAAACAGCGCGATCATCGATTACTATCAGGCATGAATGGCTTCTTTGTTAACAGCTAGTGCGGCTTCTTTAAAAGTCTCCGACAGGGTCGGATGGGCAAACGAAGTAACGGCCAGATCGTGGACACTGCCGGCAAAGGAATAGACGGTTGCCGCCGCGGTAATCAGTTCCGAGGCGTGGGGCCCAACCATATGGACGCCGAGGATCCGCCCACTGTCAGGGGTGGCCAGGACCTTGATAAAACCGTCGCTCGTGCCGCTACAGAGGGCGCGGCCATTAGCGCTGAAAAAGAATTTCCCGGCGCTAAAATCGATCCCTTTTTCTTTAAGTTCTTCTTCTGTGTGGCCAACCGACGCCACTTCCGGCCAGGTGTAGGTGACCGCGGGAATTCCCGGATAGTTGATGGTTGTTGCCTGACCAGCCAGACGTTCGGCAAAGGCGACCCCTTCATCACTGGCTTTATGGGCCAGCATTGGACCTGCGATTAGATCACCGACAGCATAGATACCTTTGGTGCTGGTCTGGAAGTTTTCATCAACATCAAGTTGACCACTCTTGTTGGGCTTTAGATCGACAGTATCCAGATTCAAGTCATCGGTACGGGCGCGGCGACCGGCGGCGACCAGGATCTTGTCACAGGCAATTTCTTCCTGTTTGTCGTCTGCGTTCAAGGTGGCGGTAATCTCTTTGTCGCCCACATCAATTTTTTCCAGGCGGGTTTTCAGGCGGATATCAAGTCCCTGTTTTTTTAAACTGCGCTGCAGGGTTTGAGCGACTTGCGGATCGGTTTGCGGCAGAATCTGGGGGAGCATTTCAACCACCGTGACCTGTGCGCCGAGGCGACTCCAGACCGAGCCCATTTCCAGGCCGATAACACCACCACCGACTACCAGCAGGCGCTTCGGCACTTCCGCCAGACTCAGGGCATCACGGGCGTTGATGGTTTTATCGCCATCAAAAGGGAGGTGCTTCAGTTCGATGGCTTCACTGCCGGTGGCGAGGAGAATGTTTTTAGCGGCGAGTTCCTGCTCCTTGTCGCCACGGATGGTCACCCGGCACATATCGCCGTCTTTAGGAAGCAGTTCGGCAGCGCCCTGGTAAACCTTGATCTTGTTTTTTTTCATCAGTCCGGCAATGCCGCCAGTCAACTTGCCGACGATCTCCTTTTTGCGGGTCATCATCTGTTTCAGGTTCAGTTTGACCTCACCAACATCGACGCCGTGTTCAGACAGCTCGTGACGGCTGCGGGCAAAATGTTCACTTGATTCAAGTAGCGCCTTGCTGGGAATGCATCCTTCGTTAAGACAGACACCGCCCAGGGTCTCACGTTTTTCCACCAGGGCGACATTAAATCCCAGCTGGGTAGCACGGATGGCGGCAACATAACCTCCTGGCCCGGCGCCGATAACGATCAGATCATATTCTATATCAGACATGGATGATTAACTCCTTAACCCTTTTATTTGAAGAGGGATGCAGCGCTTCATAGCTTCAGCAGCAATGTTTCCGGTGCTTCGATGTAGGTTTTGACCTGTTTCAAAAAGCTTACCGCCTGTTGTCCGTCAATGAGGCGATGATCGTAACTCAACGCCAGATTCATGATCGGGCGGATAACGATGTCGCCGTCGCGCACCACGGCGCGCTCCTGGATCGCGTGCATGCCGAGGATAGCGCTCTGAGGCAGGTTAAGCAACGGAGTGGAAAGTACCGAGCCGTAAATACCACCGTTGGAAATGGTGAAGGTTCCTCCTTCCAGTTCTTCCAGCCCGAGTTTGCCACTCTCGGCACGGGCGGCAAGATCACGGATGGTGGCTTCGATTTCAGCAAAGCCAAGGTGGTCAGCATCACGAATGACCGGTACCACCAACCCGCGCTTGCTGCCGACGGCCACGCCGATATCACGATAGTGATGGTAGATAATGTCAGTGCCTTCGATGCTGGCGTTGACTTCCGGATAACTCCTCAGGGCTTCGGCGCAGGCTTTGACAAAAAATGACATGAAGCCCAAAGGGACATCATGTTTTTTCAGGAAGGTTTCCTTATAAGTGTTGCGCAAAGTGATCACCCGGCTCATATCAGCATCATTGAAGGTGGTCAGCATCGCCGTTTCCTGGGTCGCCTTAAGCAGGTGTTCGGCAATCTTACGGCGGATGCGCGTCATCGCCACGCGTTCAGTTCGTTCTGTGCGATCTGCGACGGGTGTTGGCGCCGGTTTGACCTCGGTTTCTGTTTCTTTCTGCGGTTCTTCTTGTTCCTTCTGCTCGGCCTGTGCTGGAATGTCATCAACCAGAACCCGTCCGTCGCGGCCACTGCCTTTGAGCTGCTGTGGATCAATGCCACGCTCGGCAGCAATTTTAGATACTGCCGGGTTCATCGGTTTTTCGCTGGTCGGAGCCTTGTCCTGCTGATCTTTGGTACTATCCTCTTCCTTGCCCTCAGGTGCCTCTTTGGTGGTCGTCTTTTTCTCTTGCTGAGGCTTGCCTTTGCCTTTGTCCGCCTCTTCTGTCCTGTCAGTTTTTTCGGCGGAGGTGTCGATACGTCCAATGACCGCACCGATTTTTACGGTTTCGCCATCTTGAGCCAGGATGGACAGTTTACCGGATGCTTCGGCGTTCAATTCAACATTGACCTTTTCCGTTTCGAGCTCTAGGAGCAGATCGTCTTTTTCTACGTAGTCACCGTCTTTTTTGAGCCATTCAGCAATTTCCGCTTCAACAATCGACTCACCTACCTGCGGTACCTTGATCTCCATAAATTAACCTCTATTTGGTCGCTGCAAATGCATTAAAAAGAATCTGATCCTGTTCTTCCTTGTGGATACGATGGGAGCCGACGGCAGTACTTGCCGAGGGTTTACGACCGACGTAGACCGGCTCCTTGCCAATGAGCTCTCGCAGGCGCGGACGTAGATGTTCCCAGCCACCGGCGTTAGCGATCTCTTCCTGAACCCAGTAGTGCTCCGCCTTATCCGGGTAATTGCTGAGGATCTCGCGCAACAGCTCAGTCTGTAGGGGGAAAAGCTGTTCAATGCGGACGATGGCAACATCCTTGTGCTCTTCTTTGGCGCGGCGTTCGGCCAGTTCGTAATAGATCTTGCCGGAGCACAACAGGACCCGTCGGCATTTTTTGACCGCTTGGGGATCCGGTAGTATTTCGGCAAAATGGCCGCTTTCCAGGTCGGCCAGGTAGGATACACAGGCCGGATGCCGCAGTAGCGTTTTAGGTGTAAAAATGATCAGTGGGCGACGATAGCGGTGGCGGACCTGGCGACGTAACAGGTGGAACAGTTGGGCCGGCGTGCTCGGATTGGCAATGAGCATGTTGTTGTCGGCACAGAGTTGTAAAAAACGCTCGATGCGCGCGCTGGAGTGTTCCGGCCCTTGGCCTTCATAGCCATGGGGTAAAAACAGGGTGATGCCGGTGGGTCGATTCCACTTGGTCAAACTGCTGGCAATAAATTGATCGATAATGACCTGGGCGCCATTGGCAAAGTCGCCGAACTGGGCTTCCCAGATGGTCAGATCGTCCGGGGTTTCCACCGAATAACCGTAATCAAAACCGAGCACTGCGGCCTCTGATAGCAGGCTGTTGTAGACGTCAAAGCGGGCCCCGGCTTTTTTGGCGATTTTTGCCAGCGGTGTATATTTAACTGCCGCTTTGGTGTCGTAGAGGGTTGCATGACGGTGGTTAAAAGTGCCACGACGTGAGTCCTGCCCCGACAGCCGGATCGAGGTGCTTTCATGAACCAGGCTGGCAAAGGCCAAGGCCTCGGCGGTTCCCCAGTCCATTCCTTTGTCTTCAGAGACCAAGGTATGGCGTTTTTTCAAAAGCGCGGTGATTTTTCGGTGGGCCGCAAAATCTTCCGGTATGGTCGTTAGCCGGTTACTCAGATCAATCAGTGTCTGTTGGGCTACCCCGGTCTCCACGCGGTCAAAGCTGAAGTTGCGGGAGATGTGTGACCATTGCTTGAGAAATATCTCCTGGAGACCACAAACCTGACGCTCCAAAGCGTCTTCAAGCCGGCTGTCAACCGCAGTGCTGAGCTGGTCAAGTTTGTCCTCATTGATCCCTTCCTCAAGCAGCTGGTTTTTATATATATCGACCGTCGGTGGATGATTGCGGATTTTTTCGTACATCAATGGCTGGGTGAAAAAGGGTTCGTCGCCCTCATTGTGACCGTGGCGACGATAACAGATCATCTCGATGACCACGTCCTTGCGGTAGCGCTGGCGATAATCCAAGGCAATGTTGGCAGCTTGAGTTAGTGCTTCGGGGTCATCACCATGGACGTGAAAAATCGGCACATTGAGCATTTTGGCGACATCGGTCGCATAGATGGTCGAGCGTGAATCCGTCGGGGCGGTGGTAAAACCGATCTGGTTGTTGATGACCAGATGGATGGTGCCGCCGGTTCTGTAGCCATCCAGTTGTGACAAATTGAGGGTTTCGGTGACCATCCCCTGGCCGGCAAAGGCGGCATCCCCATGAATCAACAGGGGCATGATATGTCGGCGCCCATCCTTGGGGTGGCGATCCTGACGGGCGCGGGCCTTACCTTCAACGACCGGATCGACCGCTTCGAGATGACTGGGGTTGGACGCCAGGGAAATGCGGATTTCGCGGCCGGCCACTTTGCGGTAAGCGGTATAGCCTTTATGATATTTGACATCCCCTTCGCCGACAATCTGGTAGCAGGCGTTGTCACCGAATTCTGCAAACATGTTCGCCAGGGGTTTTTCAAAAATGTTGGCAAGGACATTGAGCCGACCGCGGTGGGCCATGCCGATAACAATCTGTTCAATAGAGGTTTGTGCTGCGTATTCAACGATATGGTCAAGCAGGGGGATGACCGACTCTCCACCTTCCAGGGAGAAGCGTTTTTGACCAACGAATTTGCGGTGCAGAAAACTTTCGAAGCGCGTGGCCTTGAGCAGGGAATGATAAATAGAAAGCTTTTTCTCAAGGGACAGCTCGGGTCTATTACTGTTGGTTTCGACCCGTTTTTGTAACCAGCTGCGCTCTTCCGGGATCGGAATATGCATAAACTCAATGCCCAGGGTGCGGCAATAGGTTTGCTGAAGGATATCAACAATATCCTTTAACGGAGCTTGTTCAAGAATAAAGTCGACAACCGAGAAGGTCCGTTTCAGATCAGCATCCTCAAGACCGAAAGCTGAGAGGCGTAAAAAAGGGTGATCCAAAGAACAGGGGGTCAGGGGATCCACACAGGCGTACATATGGCCAAGTTCCCGATAGCGGCGAATCAGCGCCTGAACCGCTGCGGGCCTGCTGTCGGCCGCTGCTGCTTCGCGGGTGCCGGCAAATTCAAACCCCATAAAGAAGGAGCGCCATTCTTCGGGTACCAGGGATGGATCCTTCTGATAAAGTCGGTACTGGGTTTCAAGCCATTCAGGGCTGACATTGGATGTAATACTCATCTGTTTGATCACCATTAGCAGGGAAAAAGTGAAATCCATCAGTTTATATCTGGTCAAAGCTGGACAAGTATAAAGCAGTCAACCATTTGTCGCAATAACGTCCGGGATCAAAGAGGATAAAAAGCCAAAAAAATTAAAATAGGCAAATATATTGTTGACGTGCCAGGGGCTTATCTGCTATTTTACCTAACAGTATCACTGATGAAAGGAGCAACCTATGGCATTGGAAGTCGGCACATCAACAAGTTTAGTGAATCAGGAGATGGCAAACAACAAGACTCAGACTGGTTTTGATGTATTGACAAAGACCACTGAAAAAACTGAACAAATGCAAATAAACGATCAACAGCGTCTGGAAATTGCCGAGCAGACCGGCAAAGGGTTGAATCTGGATGTAACCGCCTGATCAATCAATAAATATTCAGATTCGCTGGAACAAAAAAACAAGCCGCTTTCACCCCTCAAAAGGTGTTAGTGGCTTTTTTGTGCTGATTTTTCATGTGACTGCGTCAATGCATAAGGCTCACCATCCACGCCGAGCCGCACAAAAGTAATAGCGGTGCTGAAAACTTCTTCTTCGCTCAAGGCCCCAGGTGCGTCGGCAAAGACCGTAACATCATAGGTGACCGAGGTCTGTCCCTGATGGTTCTTGTGCATGTGAAAGCGCAGGATCGAGCCATTTTTAACCCGGTGCTTGAAGCGGCATGCAGCCATCCCGATGGTCACCAGATTACAGCCGGGGTAGTCGCGTGAGGCCGCCAGCCAGGCATTTTCATCAACCCATTTGAGCATGACTCCGCCGAACAGGTAGCCATGGTGATTGAGGTGTTCGGGCCGAACGATAGTGAAGTTATCCATGGGCTGATGCCTTCCCGGCGGCAAATTGCTCTTCCGCATGATAGGAGGAACGCACCAACGGTCCGGCTTCGACGTGATCAAATCCCAGACGTTTGCCGTAAGCGGCCAGATCGGCAAACTCCTCAGGTGTTACATAGCGTTTAAGCGGATAATGTTCTTTGGTGGGTGCCAGATATTGGCCGAGGGTGACAATCCGGCAACCATGGTCACGCAGGTCGCCGAGCGCAGCAATCACCTCAGCGTACTCTTCTCCCATCCCCAGCATCAGGCCTGACTTGGTGATGACCGTTGGGGCCAGTGTCTGTACCTGGGTCAGAACCGCGAGTGAACGTCGGTAATCGGCTTCCGGGCGGACTTGGGAGTAGAGCCGTGGCACTGTTTCCAGGTTATGTCCAAGAATATGCGGAGCTTCCTGCAAAATCGTTATAAGCGCCTGTTGATTCCCCTGCAGATCGGGAATAAGCAGCTCGATGGTACAGTTGGGGCTGGTTCTTTTAATTTCACGCACCAGGTCGGCAAACTGGCCGGCGCCACCATCGGGCAGGTCGTCACGGGTCACCGAAGTAATAACAGCGTGGTTGAGCTTGAGTTCAGCAATGGCGGTCGCGACCTTTTGTGGCTCCAGAGGATCCGGATCTTCGGCTGGTAGGTTGCCTATGTTGCAGAATGAACAGGTGCGGGTGCAGTTGTTGCCAAGAATCATAAAGGTTGCTGTGCCCTTGTTCCAGCATTCACCCTGGTTGGGGCAGGCGGCGCTGCGGCAAACAGAATTTAAACCCTGGACCCGGTGGTACTGGTCGATGCGGCGATAATTTTCACCGGCCGGAAATTTAACCTTCAACCAGTCCGGTTTAGCGATACCGTTCTGTTTCAAAACGTCCTCACTCTGGGAGCTGTGTCAGTAACCATAGTATTTTAAACTAAAAAGGTTCGGCGGTGCTACTCATGCCGAACCTTTGCAGAGACTTTGTGTGAACACAGTAAAAAATCAGACCGGCTCAAAATTTGATTTGTCGACACCGCACAATGGACAGACCCAGTCTTGGGGAATATCTTCAAATGCGGTTCCCGGCTCTATGCCACTGTCAGGATCGCCAACCTCCGGGTCATAGATGTAGTTGCAAACAACACAGCGGTAACTCTGCATAATGGTTCTCCTTCTTGCTTAGTCAATGGCTAAGGGATCAAGTAAAAATCGTCACAACCATTAGCAGATCCGGCAAATTATTACAATCCCGGTTGTAGTTTTTATTTATCAACTCAAAGGATGTTTGTATCTGTTCAGCACCGGGTCGGCGATCCTATGCCAAGGGACGCTTTTCGCCGTCCATGGCGACAGACAGCCTTGACACAGGACCCTCGACCCTGTGGTAAGGACGACAGCTGAATAATCACGGATGTTTTTACTTGTGCCTTTGCTGATCAGGTTTTGGTGTAAAGTACCGCAATACCGCGGGCGATTTCGTTGCCCAGGGCTTTGAGGCTGTGGGGTTCGTTGGAATCCCAGTAGACCGAATCGCCGGCTTCAAGGATGTAGGTGTCGCTACCGTGCTGTAATTCCACCTTGCCTTCCAGGATATAGAAAAATTCTTCCCCGGGATGGCGCACCGGTTGTGATTGTTCGGTGCGGCTGGGGTCAAATTCAACCAGGAAGGGCTCCATATGTTTGTGTTGTTTGCCGTAGGCCAGGGAGTGATAGAAATAAGGCTGTGGTTTGCCTCCATGACTCGGGCGACGGCTCATACGATCGGCTTCTCCGGCTTTAATGACCAGGCATTTGCGGGTATTGTCTTCCTCTTCAAAAAATTTCTGGAGCGGGACATTCAGAGCCTTGGCAATACGCAGCAGGGTTGCCAATGGCGGAATCACCTGATCGTTTTCGATTTGCGATAATAGCGGTTTGGACAGTTCCGTGGCGACGGCAAGATCCTGCAGGGTCATCCGCCGCAACTGGCGTAGATCGCGGATGGTCAGCCCGATTTTAAGTTCTTTTACTTCAGCTCTGAAGGCGTCCATTGTTTCCCAGTCTATTCCGGCAGTTGAGCATGGGCAAAGTGGCAATGTGGATGGTAGTGCGGTCGTTGAAATAACAGTATTTGTTGATCACAGCCAACTTTTAGCCTGCCGCGTGCATTGTCGTCAAGTGTTGTTGTGCTCATGGAGATCCTGAAAGAATAGCGAATAAAGGCCGGAGTGTGTTAGAAAAACTTGTCACCTTAAAGTTTGTACCAGTTGGCAGAAAATGGTTTTGAACGATGGAGAATAACATGCAAAGAATAGAAGGTCGCGAGCCGATCGAGGCGATTCTGTTTGATCTCGACGGCACCTTGTTGCGGGTTCAGATGGAGCACTTTATCCCCCGTTATGTTGAGCGCCTCGCTGCTTATTGCTCCCCCCATATCAAGCCCCGGCGTTTTTCCCGGGCCATGCTGGATGCTATTCGCCAGCTGATCACCGAAGAGGGTGATGGTCATGTCAGTAATGAACAACGCCTGTTTGCTCTGCTCAAACAGCAGTTAGGCATTGCAGAGACCCTGGTACTGGAGAGCCTTGCACATTACGCCGAGCATCATCTTGATGAATTACAACACCTCATTCACCCGATTCCGCTGGCACAACAAATCGTTAAGGACTGTCATCGCCGCGCTATTCCCATGGTGCTGGCCACCAATCCGGTGTTTCCTCGTTTCATGATCGAGGCGCGGATGGCTTGGGCCGAGGTTGATCTGGGTTTATTTCGTCATCTGACCAGCTATGAAAACAGCCGTTTCTGCAAGCCGCAGGCCGGCTATTTTGCAGAAATAGCCGCGCTCTTGAATGTGCCGCCCGAACGGTGTCTGATGGTCGGCAACGATAGCAGTCATGATCTGGCCGCTGCGGCGGTTGGTATGCAGACCTTTCTGGTCGATACTTGGCTGGTGGAGCGTAACGAGAAAAAATGGCCAATCCACTACCGTGGTGATCATCGTGCGTTGCAGCAGTTTCTCGAGCAACTATGATACTTTTTGTGAAAATATCAGGTGAAGATTGGGCCCTTTTTAACTACGAAATTATTTTGATACCATCAACCTTTGAGAATTGGAAAAAATCATGACCAGACAGACGCAGGAGATGCTTTACCAGGGGCGTATTTTTGATATTACCCGTGAACAGCACCGGATGCCCGATGGACGCGAATCGACCTTTGAGTTTCTGCGTCACCCGGGTGGCTGTGCGGTGTTACCGGTGATGGCAGATGGGCGCTTGCTGTTGATCCGCCAGTTTCGTCCAGCGATAGGCGATACTGTCTGCGAGATCCCTGCCGGGCGTCTTGAGCCGGGTGAAGATCCGGTGACCTGCGTGCGTCGTGAACTGGTCGAAGAGGTCGGGTATCACGCCACCGGCCTCGAGAGTCTGGGCTTTATCTACAGCAGCATCGGCTTTTGTGATGAGAAGATTTATCTTTTTGTCGCGACGGACCTCGAACAGACGCAAACCGCTCTCGAGCCGGACGAATTTATCGAACCCCTGGTGGTTGACCTGGAGACTGCTTTGACGATGATTACTGCGGGAGAGATCCCCGATGCCAAAACCCAGGCAGCCCTGTTGCGTTATGCCCTGAACAAGAGGGTCTGATGCTGAATCCATCTCTGTGCGCCATGGATATTTCGACCCTGCCCTTTAATCGCACCTGTCTAGATGGTTACTTTGAGCTGGCAACTCCCGATCGCGATCCCGGTGGCGACGGTGTCTGGGTACTGTTGCAGGGGATGCAGCTATTTGCCCTGCAGGGGTTACCGGAACAGCTTCCCTCTGGTGACTGTCCGGTTCCATTATTGACCGGTAGTGCCCTGTATCTGGGGCAGTGGCAGGGAAAACCCTGCCGCCTGGTGGAGGTGCCAGACAATATCGACCTGCCGGCAACTCTGGAGCCCCATCACCTGCGTGCAAGTGAACCAACGCTGCCGGCGTCTTTGACGTCCCTGGGGGGAATTGGCCTGATGATCCTGCACTGGGAAGCGACCAGTCGCTATTGTGGTAACTGTGACGGAAAAATGGAGCGCTTGACCGGCGAGTGGGGCAAGTTCTGCTTGCAATGCGGTGCCCATCATTTTCCGCGCATTCACCCGTGTGTTATTGGTCTGATTCTGCGCGGCGATCAGTTATTACTGGTCCGCAAGGCAGAGTGGGCAAGCGGGCGCTACGGGTTGGTGGCAGGGTTTGTCGAATTTGGCGAGTCCCTGGAAGAGGCGATGGCGCGCGAAGCGCTTGAGGAAACCGGCCTCAGCATTACCAATATCCGTTATCTGGGCAGTCAGTCCTGGCCCTTTCCTAGCCAGTTGATGTGTGGCTTTGTTGCCGACTATGCCGGTGGCGACATCGAGCTGCGCGATCAGGAACTCTGCGCCGCTGACTGGTATCGGTTAGATCAAATGCCCACCCTGCCGCCATCGCGCAGTATCGCCCGCTATCTGATTGATCGGGCGGGTCAATTTATCGACTGCTGAATAGAAACGAATATTGTAAAAAACCGACTCCGTCTTTTTACGAAAAATGGGGCAGACCATGACACGCTTTTCACCGGAACAATTGAAAAAGTTTGCTGAAGCTATCTTGACGGTCGCCGGAAGCAGTAGTCACGAGGCCGAAATTGTTGCCGACCATCTGGTAGGGGCCAATCTCGCCGGACATGACAGCCATGGCATCGGCATGCTACCGGCTTACGTTAACAGCCTCACGGTTGGTGCTCTGTTCCAGGATGTTAAGCTCGATCAGGTGTCGGATTTAGGATCGATGATGGTTTTCGATGGCCACCGCGGTTACGGACAGCGGTTGGCCAAGGAAGCCATGGATAGAGCGATCATACGTTGCCGGCAAACCGGGTTAGTTTTCATGGGACTGCGCAATGCTCATCATCTGGGGCGCATCGGCAGCTACGGTGAGCAGAGTATCGCCGCCGGACTTGTCTCCCTGCATTTCGTTAATGTCGTTGATCATCGCCCGCTGGTGACGCCGTTCGGGGGTACAGCGGCCCGTTATTCCACCAATCCCATCTGTTTTGCGATGCCGGCTACAACCGCGAGCGCTGCAATCCTGCTTGATATGGCAACCAGTAAGACGGCACTGGGTAAGGTCCGGGTGGCGATGAACAAGGGGGAAAAGATGGTTGCAGGTACCCTGTATGATGGTGGTGGCAAGGCAACGACTGACCCGTCCGTGATGTTCACCGAACCGTTCGGCGCCATTACCTCCGTGGGGGAATATAAGGGCTACGGAATGGCACTGTTCTGTGAATTGCTCGCCGGCGTGTTGACCGGCGGCGGCACAATCCAGCCGCACAACCCGAAGTTAGACGGTATTATCAATCACATGGCGACGATCCTTGTCGATCCGCAGCGGCTGGTAGATCATCAGTGGATGGCTGCTGAAGTTGCTGCGCTGGTGGAATACGTAAAATCTGCGCCGGCGGAAAATCCTGATCGTCCGGTACTGGTGGCCGGCGAGCCGGAAATACTGATGCGCACCGAGCGTGAACAAAACGGGATCCCGATTGATCTGACAACCTGCGAGCAACTGGTTGCGGTGGCCCAACAGGTCGGTATTGATCAGCGAAAGGCAGAAGCATTGCTCACCGGCGCGGAAGACAGATAACGACAGCCACCATGTTGGCAAAAACAGCGTTTTATTTTATGCCGTACTTGACCGGGACCGATTCGTTCAGATAAAAATAAAACAGCAAAATTTCTGTAGAATTTTTTATCAACCATAGATAATCAACCAGGAGGAACGTCCATTATGAAGCGTCGCGATTTTATCAAGACAGCTGCTGTCGGAGCCGGTGTTGCGGTCTCGGCTGTTGCCGCCCCCGCTATTGCCCAACAGCGTTATAACTGGCGCATGGTCACAACCTGGCCGAAAAATTTCCCCGGATTAGGTGTTGGTGCCCAGCGTCTGGCCGACCGGATTACCGCCATGTCGGATGGTCGACTTAATGTCCGCGTATACTCTGCCGGTGAGCTGGTGCCACCATTGCAGTCATTTGACGCGGTGATTGAAGGTTCGGCGGAAATGAGTCACGGCGCCGCCTACTACTGGCAGAACAAGAGTCCGGCGACTTCTTTTTTTACCGGAGTTCCCTACGGGATGACCTCCCGCGAACTGGCTGCCTGGGTGCGCTACATGGGCGGACAGGAAGTCTGGGACAAGGTTTATGACCAGTTCGGAGTCAAGGGCTTTTTATCCGGCGATACCGGGACCCAGGCCGGTGGCTGGTTTCGAAAGGAAATCAACAGCTTGGCCGATATTCAGGGGCTCAATTTCCGCACGCCGGGATTAGGTGGGCAGGTGTGGCAACGGATGGGTGCCAATGTCGTCAATATGGCTGCCGGTGAGATCTATCAGGCGCTGCAGTCCGGCGCCCTGGATGCGGCTGAATTTGTCGGACCCTACAACGATCTGGCTCTGGGTTTTTATCAGATCTGCAAGGAATACTACCTGCCCAGCTTTACTGAGCCCGGTCTGGCAACCGAGCTGGTGGTCAACAAGTCGAAATTTGCGACGTTGCCCAAAGATCTGCAGCAGATTGTTGAAGTTGCCTGTCAGGCGGAATATGATCAGATTGCATCCGATTTCTATGCTAATGATCCGATTGCTCTGAAGACCCTGGTAGAGCAACATGGCGTGAACCTGAGGGCTTTCCCTGAGGATCTGCTGGAGGCGGGAGCCAAGGCGTCCATGGAGATTATTAACGGACTGCGTGAGCATCGCGATGCCCTGACTCGTGAAACGGCAGAAAGCTTTGTGAAAAATCTTACGTTGCTGCAGAATCGTACCGAGAAAGTCGACCAGGGTTTCGTTGCCGCCCGGGCGAAATATATCAAATATTCGTAACCCTTCATGTAAAATAGGGACAGGAGGCGATTCCGCTCACCTCCTGTCCCTGTTCTCCCCTCTGCCGCTTCCGACCAGATCGAAATCGAAATCGCTATCGGGATCGCTATCGTTTTTCCCTTGAATCTACTGTTTTCTCGATTTCGATTTCGATAGTGATTGTTGTGGGATATTTACCGTCCGTAAAGCAGATCAGGTAGCCAGGTCACCAGCCCGGGGAACATCACCAGAATAAAGATTGCCACCAGCTGCAGCACCACAAAGGGCAGGGCTCCTTCATAAATCATCCGGGTCGATACCGTCCCTGGCGCCACGCCGCGCAGATAAAACAGAGAAAAGCCGAAAGGTGGAGTCAGAAAGCTGGTCTGCAGGTTTACGGCGACCATGACCCCCAGCCAGATCGGATCAACGTCCATCATGAGCAGGACCGGTGCCGTGATCGGCAGGATGATGAAGATGATCTCAAAGGTGTCGAGGATAAAGCCGAGCATAAACATCAGCAGCATGACAAAGAGGATGGCCCCCATTTTTCCACCGGGCAGATTATGTAAAAATTCACCGACCAGCTCATCGCCACCCATCATCCGGAATACCAGGGAAAACACCGAAGCGCCGAGGAGAATAACAAAGATCATGGTGGTGATATTGGCCGTCGCCAGCATGGTTTGACGCAGACTCTTCAGGGTCAGGCGGCGGCGGGCAGCGGCGAGAATAATGGCACCGACGGCGCCAACAGAAGCCGATTCAGTCGGGGTGGCAATACCGCCGAGAATAGAGCCCAGAACGGCAAAAATCAGCAGCAGTGGTGGCAACAGACTGAAAAGTACGTCCTTCCACAGATCGGCCCGCTCCTGCGCTGTTACTACCAGTGCGGGACAGGATTCCGCGCGGAAGAAAGCTTTCCAGGTCATCCAGCTCATATACAGGGCGATCAGCAGCAGTCCGGGTACGAAGGCTCCGGCAAACAGATCGCCGACGGAGACCGGGGTCGGGGCAAAGTTGCCCATCTGCATCTGCACCTGGGCGTTGATGCCGGAGAGCATATCGCCCATAAAAATCAGCACGGTTGAGGGGGGAATGATCTGCCCCAGGGTTCCCGAAGCACAGATGACGCCGCTGGCCAGACGGGGATCATAACCGGCCCGCAGCATGGCCGGTAGGGACAGCAGCCCCATGGTGACCACCGTCGCGCCGACAATCCCGGTGGAAGCGGCCAGCAAGGCGCCGACAACGATCACTGAAAGCCCCAGTCCGCCCCGCAGACTGCCAAACATCCTGCCCATGGTAATCAGCAGTTTTTCGGCGATACCGGAACGTTCCAGCATCATTCCCATAAAGATAAACAGCGGGACAGCGACCAGCACTTCGTTGAGCATGACGCCGACATAGCGGGAGGCGAGACTGTTAAAGTTGGAGGGATCGAAAACTCCAAGCAGATAGCCGATCCCGGCAAAAGCAACAGAGGTTCCCGCAAGAGAAAAGGCGACCGGAAAACCCAGCATCAATACGCCGATAATGGCGAAGAACATCAGCAGGGACAGTAGTTCACCCATCAGGACCAGATCCATATCAGGATTCCTCCTGATAGCGATAGGCTTCGGGCAGCAATTCTTCCTTGTTCAGCAGAACCAGAATGCCGCGTAAAAACATGGCCAAGGCTTGAAGTGCGACGACAAATGCGAAAAACAGGATGAAACTTTTTATAATAAACAGGCCCGGCAGGCCGCCGAAGTTGGGCGAACTCTCCATGAAACGCCAGGATCTTTCGACATAGGCCCAGCTCCAGGTGGACAATACGTAAACAAAAGGGCCGATGAAAAAGACACTGCCGAACATGTCGACCAGCGCTTTGCGTCGCCGCCTTGCAGGTCGATAGAAAATGTCAACCCGGACATGGGAATTGTTAAACAGGGCAAAGCCGGCGATCCCCATAAACATCATGGCGTTAAGCCAGACGTAGAGATCCTGCAGCCAGATAAAGCCGGTGGAAAAAACATAACGCAGAACAACGACAGTAAAGCAGACCAAAACTATCCCGAGTGAAAACCAGGAAAAAAAATGCCCAAGAATAATATTAAAGCGGCTGATAGCGCGGATCAACAGAGCGAGAGCCTGCATCTTGTGAACCCCTGAACAATAATGCAAAAGGTAGTGGAGTAATAAGAACGAACACCAACTGGTTGTAAATTGGTCAGACAACTGTCAGATGGGCGAATCTAGTTGATTTATATGAGAATGTCCAGACATGACCGGCCGGGAACGGATTTTCTTGATATTTTTTTATGCAATTATTTTGTCCGCACAAAAGCAAATAGCCGCCCTCAGGCCGGATAAGTATTGATAAAATGACGATAGCGCTCACTACCGGCAATTAATTTATCGTGGTCGCCGCAGGCGATGATCTGTCCCGCTTCCATGAAACAGACTCTCTCAACCCGCTCAAGCACGTCGGTTGTGTGGGTAATGAAAATGGCCGTTTTGCCTTGCAGATTGGCAAACAGGGTCTGATTGAACTGCTGGCGGGTGCGGTTGTCCAGCCCTTCGGTGGCTTCATCGAAAACCCAGATCGGCGCATCCTTGAGCAGGGCTCTGGCCAGCACCAACCGCCGTGCTTCCCCGCCTGACAGGCGCGCACCTCCTTCGCCGGTCCAGGTATCGAGTTGATCCGGCAGGCCGGCAACAAAATCAACCAGTTGCGCCTTTTTTAAGGCCTGCCAGAGTTGTTCATCGGTTGCGTTTGGTGCAGCGATCAGCAGATTTTCGCGCAGTGTCGCGTTGAAGATATGGGACTTCTGTGACACCAGGGTGACGAGTTGGCGCAGTTGCGCTTCACTAAGATTCTGTAATAGTTGGCCACCAATGGTGATGTTGCCCTGATCGGGATCCCAGAAACGGGTCAACAGGTGGGCGAGGGTGGTTTTGCCACAGCCGGAGGGGCCGACGATGGCCAGACTCGTCTGGTGTTCAATTTCGAGGGTGATCTCGCTGACGGCAGCCGCCTGGCTGCTGTCGGGGTAGCGGAAATCCAGGTTGTTAAAGCAGACGCGCGAATCAGCTAAATCCGCCGCCGGTTTTTCCGGAAAGGTGACTGCCACCGGGGCTTCGGTAATGGTGTGGATGCGCTGGGCTGCAGCGCTGATTTTGCCGAGCATCTGGTACGCTGCCGGCAGGGGCAGAATGGCTTCAAAAGACGCGAGAATACCGAAAGCAATCAGCGCCAGCAGGGCACCATCAAATTCCCCTGCCTGGGCCAGGGGAATGGCAACATAGAGAGCTGCCAGCGCTGCAAGCCCGGCGAGAATCGTCAGTATGGCGTTGTTAAGGCCTTGAATCCGCGCCATTTTTTCCTGTAATTTGAGTAGTATCTCATTTTCTTCCCGGCGGGTCTGTTCGCGCCGTTGCCAGGCTCCGTAGATGGTCAGATCAGCCATGCCGTGCAGGTCTTCGAGCAGGTTGGTGCGCAATATCGCCAGTTGGTGCTGAATGGCGGCGCCGGTTTGCTGCCCAAGGATGTGGCTGAGTAGGGGCAATAGCACTCCGGCGGTCAGGTAAAACAGCAGAAACACCAGAGCGAGAACTGGTGCCAGCCACCACAAAAAGATGCTGACCAGACCGGTAGCAAACAGGGCCACAAAAGATGGTGATACGACCCGAATAAACAGGCCGTCGAGGGTGTCAATGTCGGTGATGATCCGGTTGAGCAGATCACCGCTACGGTGGCGGTAGAGTCCAGCCGGTGCCTGGGGTTCGATGCGACGGTAAAACCAGACGCGCAGGGATGACAGCAGACGCAGGGTCGCTTCGTGGGAGAGCAGGCGCTCAATATAGCGTCCGGCAGTACGGATGACGGCAAAACCCCGAATGCCGGCGCTGGGGGTAAAGATGTTGAAGTTCTGTGCCGCCGCGATACTCAAGCCGGCAACCGCGGTGGCACTGAGGAACCAGCCCGAGAGGGCCAGCAGGCCGATACTCGCGAACAGGGTCAAACAGCCAAAAAAGATTGCCCAGAGGACCCAGTCGCGGTGCGGCCGCAGTAGCCGCAAAAAGGGAATAAGGTCTTTCATGGCAACACCTGCCTGCCGCTATTGACGAGCCCGGCGTAGACCCCTTTCAAGTTGATCAGCTCGGCGTGGGTTCCCTGTTCAACAACCGCTCCCGCAGCCATTACGGCGATGCGATCGGCGCTCCGGGCGGTGTCCAGGCGATGGGTCAGCATAATCAGGGTTTTGCCCGGTGCCAGTTGTTTGAGGCTGGTCATGATCAGTTGTTCGTTTTCCCGATCCAGCCCGGCGGTCGGTTCATCCAGTAAAATCAAGGGAGCATCTTTGGCAAACGCACGGGCCAGTGCCACCCGCCGTGCTTCGCCCCCGGACAGTTGATTGCCCTGTTCGCCAACGGTAAGGTCAAGGCTTAGTTCGATTGTCGCGGCAATCTTGTCGGCATGGGCCGCACGAGCAGCAGTGAAGAGCTCTTCTTTGGCAATGGTCGGTTCCCCTAAAGAGATATTTTCCCCGAGAGAGCCGTCAAACAGGGCAGGGTGCTGGGGAACCCAGGCGACGTGGCGTTGCCAGTCGCCTGGGTTCAAGCTGTTTAGAGATTGTCCGTTGATTCTTATGGTTCCTTGCTGCAACGGTAGAAAGCCTAACAGCAGGTTCAGCAGGGTGGTTTTCCCGGCACCACTGGCACCGACAATGGCCAGCCATTCGCCAGCCTTGACGTTGAGATTGAGATCGACCAGAGCGGCGCGGCGGCCTTGGTCAAAACTGTGGTTGATATGAGCCAATTCAAGGTTGATCGTTTCCTGCAGCGCTAAGGGTGTTGATGCTGCCGGCTTTCCTTCCGGTAGCGGCGCGGCCAGGATCGTATTAATCTCGTGTACTGCTCCCAGGGCTTCGGCACGGGCGTGGTAGTGGGTGCCGAGGTCGCGCAGCGGCTGGTAAAATTCAGGGGCAAGCAGCAGTAGAAACAGACCGGTCTGCAGGGTCAGTTCGCGCTGATAGAGACCAAAATCGAGAAAATTCAGGTACGACAGGCCAAGAAAAACCGCGGTCATAGCAATCGCCACCGAGGTCAAAAACTCCAGGACAGCTGAGGATAAAAATGCCACCCGCAGAACCGCCATGGTGCCTTTACGGTAATGTTCAGACGACTTTTCAATCTGAGCTGCCTGATCAACAGAACGATGAAAAATTTTCAAGGTCGCCAGTCCCTGCAGGGTGTCAAGAAAATGGGCACTCATGCGCGCCAGCAGGGTAAAATTCTTCTGATTGAGTTTTTCTGCGCCACGTCCAATCATGATCATGAACAAGGGAATCAGCGGGGCCGTAAGCAGAAAGATCAGGCCGACCACCCAGCTGACCCAGAAGGCACTCAGGCCGATCATGATCGGTACGATCAGAGCGAGGGATTTCTGGGGCAGATAGTGGGCAATATAGCCGTGCAGGGCTTCAGTACGCTCCAGCAGGGTGTTGGTCAGGGGCGCTGTCTGTTTGTCTTTAATGTAGAGAGGGCCAAGGGCATGGAGGTGTGCGAGCAGTGTTGCACGGGTCTGACGGCGGATCAGGGTCGAGGCTTTCTGGCCGCTGACCTCCCGACCCCAGGCCAGGAATCCACGCAGACCGATGACGACAGCCAGGATAATAAATAGTGATAACAGAGACTCGCGCGGCACCTTGCCGATGAAGGCGGCATGAATGATGTGGGCCAGCAATCCGGCTTGAATAATGATACAGACGCCGGCAAGGGCACCCAGCAGCACCGTCAGCTGTACCCAGCGGCGACTGCCGGGGTACAAGGACTGAATTTGGTCGAGAACGGACGCTGATGGCAAGAGGGTTTCCTTCTCAAAAAAGGTACTGGGGGGTAGCTTCTATGACCAAATCGGTGAATAATATCATAGTGAAGATACCATCACCAAGGAGTAGGATGAGTATGATCTTCAAAAAAGATAAGCCAACCGCAAAGAGAAGGAGAAGAGACGGTGAAATTATGGTTATTGGTGATTGTCGTGCTTGCCGGGGCAGGTATTTATATGTTGATGGCTAACCGTTCTGCTGATTATCTCGAACTGACAGCCCCGGAAGCGCAGCGTCTGGTGATGGCCGGTGAAGTCACCCTGATCGATATCCGTACTCCGCAGGAGTGGCGTCAGACCGGGGTCCCACGGGATACGAAACTGGTCAATATGGTTCACCCGGGTGGCGCAGACGGTTTTGTCAGCGCCATTCTTAAACAGGTAGGTGACGACACTGATGCGCCGATCGCGCTGATCTGCCGCACCGGCAATCGCACAACCCAGGTTCAGCGGCTACTGGTAGCGCGTGGCTTCAGTCAGGTTTACAATGTCACCGAAGGGATGGTAGGCAGCTCCGCCGGGCCCGGCTGGCTCAAGCGTGGCTTGCCGGTTGATCCTTATCAATAGTTGTGATGGGTTCTTTTCGGTTGATGAGTGGTTTAAGGTTCTTTCTGATATTTTAAATCCGTCAATATAGCGACAACCGCTTCCCAATCAACATTCTGAGTCAGGTGGCACCAGCTCAACCGTAGCGCCGAGGCGGATTCCGCTGCGCTGCGTCCCATGGCATGAAGAACATGACTGGGGGCGGTGTGATGACTGGTACAGGCGGAGGTGCTGGAAATGGCGATTGTCTTTGCCAGAGCGCGGATGGCGGTGGTGGAGGGGATGCCCGGTAGGGAAATGTTGATAACATGGGGCAGACAGTGTGCCGGAGCACCATTAAGCAGCGGATCAAGCGGTGCCAGAGCAGCCAGGGCCTGACTGCGGATACTGTGGACCTGGGCCAACCGTTCACCATGATCACGCAGGGCACAGCGCGCCGCTTCGCCGAGGCCGGCAATCAGAGGCACCGGCAGGGTGCCGGGGCGCAAACCCTGTTCCTGATCGCCGCCATACATCAGGGGCTGCAAGGGGGGTGGCTCGCCTTGACGCTTACGGGTCATCAGCGCACCGATCCCTTTTGGTCCATAAATCTTGTGGCCGCTGACACTGATCATATCAATCCGCGGATGGGTGATGCTGCCAAGCTCCTTGCCGAACCCCTGGGCGGCATCGACATGCCAGAAAGCCGCATAATCCACCAGTACCTCGGCAATCTCTGCCAGGGGCTGGATGATGCCGGTTTCGTTGTTAATCTGCATGGTTGAAACGAGCAAGGTGTCGGGTCGCAGGGCTTTGCGCAGCTGTTCCACAATGATGCGGCCATCACTGCCGACTGGTACCAGAGTCAGCTCGAAACCAGCTTTGGTTAGAGCTTCCAGCGGTTCCACCACCGCCTTGTGTTCGATGGCGCTGCAGATTAGATGCCGCTGTCCCGTTTTAAGGCCATATTCACGCAAGCCAAGCAGGGCCAGATTGTTGGCTTCGGTGGCGCCACTGGTGAAAATGACATCATCGCGCCGCACCTTGACGAGCTTGGCGACCTGGCCACGGGCATGGTCAACTGCCATCCGCGCAAAGGTGCCGTAGTCGTGGATGGGGCTGGCGGCGTTGCCGTAGTCGCGTTCAACAAACCGCTGCATGATCTTGGCAACAGACGGTTCAGTGGGGGTGGTGGATGCACAATCGAGATACACACTCATGCTCCTAAGCATAGGGGAGGTTTGATGATTGTGCAATATATTGAGGGCGTGAGAAATCACGGAATGCGCTGATTGGTTGACAGCGAAGCGACCTGCAGGATAGAAGAATCGAAAATGATGGGTAGAGAGCGTCGCTGTGCAAAAAAGATGTGTTACCATCCGTTCAATTACCTGTTCCACGCCCTTGACTAAACCAGAGGAATCACGGTGGATATCCTTCAGATTATTGTTCTTGCCGTTTTACAGGGGGTGACAGAATTCCTCCCGGTTTCAAGTTCGGCCCACCTGATCCTGGTGCCGGTGCTGACTGCCTGGGAAGATCAGGGACTGGGATTTGATATTGCCGTTCATGCCGGCACCCTGCTTGCTGTGGTGGTGTATTTTCGCCATGATCTGGTCCAGATGGCGACGGAATGGGGTCGTTCTCTGCTGACCAGACAGGTGACCCCCCCGGCTCGATTGGCCTGGGGGGTCTTGCTGGCGACGATCCCGGTGGGGCTGGCAGGGATCACCTTGAAGGGGTTTATCGAGGTCCACTTGCGCTCGCCTCTGTTGATCGCCGTCGGACTGATTGCTTTCGGCTTGTTGTTGGGGTGGGCCGACTGGCGCCGCCGTGGGGAGCTTGATGTTTACAGTCTGAGCTGGATGGGGATGCTGCTGATCGGCTGCGCCCAGGCCTTGGCTCTATTTCCCGGGACATCGCGCTCGGGAATCACCATCACCGCAGCATTGTTGCTGGGCTTAAGCCGTGAAGCCGCTGCGCGTTTTTCATTTTTGCTGTCGATCCCGGTGATTTTCCTGGCCGGTGGGTTGCAACTGCTGGACTTGATTCGTTCTGCTGACCCGACCGACTGGAACGCTATCCTCTTCGGGATCCTGTTATCGGCTTTCAGCGCCTTTGTCTGCATTCACTATTTTATGGCCTTTATCCGTCGTATCGGCATGCAGCCCTTTGTGGTCTATCGCATTGTCCTCGGGGTAATTTTAATCGCCGTTTTCTGGTGATGTGCCGGTTTGCTCAGGCTGAGTGAGACCCGACTCCTCAGCCATCAGTGGGGTTCTGGTGCGCTTGTCAACCGTTGCCACCGCGTTGATTTCTTTGCTGCTCCCTGCTCCTAATTCGGCAAATTTGCGCGCTGTGACCAGCACCCGGCTATCCAGCGAGGCAATTCCTTTATTATAGCTGTCAACCGCTCGCTCCAGACTTTTCCCCATCTGCTCAAAATGCTGGTGCATGGTCGCCAGGCGCTCGTGAATCTCCTGCCCCAGACGGCTGATGGCCAGAGCGTTGGCGGTCAGCTTGTCTTCGCGCCAACCATAGGCGACGGAGCGTAGCAGAGCGATCAGGGTGGTCGGGGTGGCCAGCAGCACTTTGCGTTCAACCCCCGCCTCAATCAGGGCGGGATCGACGCTCAGGGCCGCTGAGAAAAAGGATTCACCGGGCAGGAACAGGACGACGAACTCCGGAGTCGGCTGAAACTGATCCCAGTACTGTTTGCCTGAGAGCTTGAGGATGTGATTGCGAATGTGCCGCGCATGGTGCTCCATAGCCTGACTCTGTGTCTTTTCATCAGTTGCTTCGATGGCTTCAAGGTAGGCCATCAGCGGTGCTTTGGCATCAATAACAATATTGCGACCGTTGGGGAGTTTGACAATCATGTCCGGCCGCGCCCGTCCATCACTGGATGATTCCTGCTCGATAAAGTCGCAATAATCGAGCATCCCCGCCATTTCTACTACCTTGCGCAGTTGAATCTCCCCCCAGCGGCCGCGAACGGTCGGGGTGCGCAAGGCTTTCACCAGATTGCCGGTTTCTGCTTCGAGTTTGAGTTGACTGCCAAGCAGAGATTTGACCTGCTCATCAAGGCGCGCATAGGCGCCGCTGCGTGTCTGCTCCAGTTGGGTAATCTTGCCATCAACCTGGGTCAGGGCTTCCTTTAACGGTTGCACCAGCTGGTCGATGGCGCTTTGACGTTGTTCCAGTTCCTGGCGAGCCTGGCCCTGATGTTGCTCGAGGGTCGCTTTGGCCAGATCAAGAAAATTGCGGTTGTTGGCGGCCAGTGCCTGGCTCGATAACTGCTGGAAGTTCCTTTCTGAGCGCTGGCGGATTTCTTCCAGCAGATCCAGCTTCTCCAGTGTGCTGCTCTTCTCCGCTTCCAGCTGCGCTTCAACCCGCGCCAGGCGCTGTAACGCTTCTTCACGTGCACAGCTCTCGGCATCCAGGCGTTTACGGCTGCGCCCAAAAGCGACCATCGCTCCTAACAGCCCACCACAAAAAAGCCCGGCAAAAAAAATCAGGACAATCAGGGTTTCCGGATTTTGGATAATTGACACAAAAAAACTCCTCAGTAGCAGCAATGATGACAGTGAAGATGGTAAAATAGCAAAAGGGCTGGCCAGTTCACAAGAAACTTGCTTGCCGGTTGTTTTTATCCCCGGTTCACCCGATTGTTTGGGGTGCCGGTTTTATGTTAGGATGTGCCAAAATATTTAGTATCCAGATGAATGGAAGATCATGGAAAACGCAGATACCAATACCGGCAACAAAACCGGCACCCGGGTGGCTACAGAAAAAAAAATACAGACTCCCTCGTTGTTTAAAGTGCTGATGCACAATGACGACTACACCACGATGGAATTTGTCATCGAAGTACTGCAGGAGGTTTTTAACAAGTCAGCCACCCAGGCGGAAAAAATTATGTTGACCATTCATTTTCAGGGGGTGGGATACTGTGGAACCTTTCCATATTCGATTGCGGAAAGCAAGGTCGACCGGGCACGTTTGAAAGCGCGTAAAGCGGGGTTTCCATTACGCTGCACCCTCGAAGAAGCTTGATAGTTTAATCGTTAGTTGTTTTACTTTTTGCCAAAGCAGCATGCTTAGAAACGGCAGGTATTATGTTCAGTCAGGATGTCCAGATTGCTTTTACCCTCGCGGTGCGCGAAGCTCAACGTCGTCGCCACGAGTATCTTACCACCGAACACGTGCTCTATGCACTGCTGTTTGAAGACGCCGGGCAGCAGATTCTGCTTGCCTGTGGTGGTGATGCAGACGAGCTTAAACGTCAACTGGAGCATTTCTTCGATGCCCATCTCGAGCATCTTGCCGAAGGGGTTGAAGACGAAGATGTGCCGCGCCAGACCTTGGCGCTACAACGGATGTTGCAGCGTACCGTGATGCACATGCAGTCGGCGCGCCAGCCCGAAGTTGGTGTTGGCGATCTACTGGCGGCGATCCTTGAAGAGGAAAATTCCCACGCCTGCTTCTTTTTACAGAACCAGGGGATTGAGCGGGTTGATTTGCTCGATCATATCTCCCATGGACGTACCAGTGCTAACAGTAGTCCCAAACCGGGTGAGCGCCCTGCAGAAGGTCCCCCTTCAGAACGAGCTAAACCGAAACAGAAGCCGGTCGATCCTCTTGAAGCCTTTACCATCAATCTGATTCAACGTGCCCGTCAGGGGAAGATCGATCCGTTGATCGGACGTGCTGAAGAACTCGAACGGGCCATTCTGGTGTTGTGTCGGCGCCGTAAGAACAATCCCCTGTTTGTCGGTGAGCCCGGGGTCGGCAAAACCGCCATAGTCGAGGGCCTGGCCTTGCGGGTCTCACAGGGCGAGGTGCCGGAACTGCTGAAGGATAGTGAACTCTTTACCCTCGATATGGGCGCCTTGCTGGCCGGCACCAAATTCCGCGGCGATTTTGAGGAACGCCTGAAGGCGGTTGTCACCTCCCTGCAGAAGCGTGAGCGGGCCATTCTGTTTATTGATGAAATTCATACCATTGTTGGTGCCGGGGCGACCAGTGGCGGCTCGCTGGATGCGTCCAACATCCTCAAGCCCGCATTGGGCAGTGGCGAATTGCGCTGTATCGGTTCAACGACCTACGAAGAATACCGTAATCTGTTCAGTAAAGACCGCGCCCTGTCACGACGTTTTCAGAAGATCGACCTGCACGAGCCGAGCAGTGAGGAGACCCTTGCTATTCTGCGGGGACTGAGTAGTCATTACGAAGGGTACCACAAGGTCAGCTATGCTGATGAGGCCCTTGAGTCGGCGGTCAAGCTGGCGGTCAAACACCTGCCTCAACGTCACCTGCCCGACAAGGCTATTGACGTGATTGACGAGGCCGGTGCTCAGCATCGGCTCGACGGGTCTCCTGCCCGTCCTATCGGTGTTGACGAGATTGAGCGGGTGGTGGCGCGCATGGCACGGGTGCCGATCAAGTCGATCACTGGTAGTGACCGGCAGCGTCTGCGTTATTTGGAGCGCGATCTCAAACGCGTGGTGTTCGGTCAAGATCCGGCTATTGCTTCGCTGGTGCGGGCAATCCATCGCTCCCGGGCCGGTCTCGGTCATCCGGAAAAACCAGTTGGTTCCCTACTCTTTACCGGCCCGACCGGGGTCGGCAAAACCGAAGTCGCCAAGCAGCTGGCCAATCAGCTTGGGGTTAAATTCTTACGTTTTGATATGAGTGAGTACATGGAGAAGCATTCGGTCGCCCGCCTGATCGGCGCTCCTCCCGGCTATGTCGGCTTTGATCAAGGGGGGTTGCTGACCGAGTCGGTCGGCAAGAACCCATGGTCGGTACTGCTCCTTGACGAAATCGAAAAGGCTCATCCTGATCTGTTCAATATTCTGCTGCAGGTGATGGATCATGGGACCCTCACCGATAACAACGGCAAAGAGACTGATTTTCGTAACGTGATTCTGATCATGACCAGCAACGTCGGCAGTCGCCAGATGAATGTCGTCCCCATTGGCTTTGGGGAACGTTCTACCGCGGCTCCCAAGGTCGCCCTGGAAAAAGCCTTTACCCCGGAATTTCGTAACCGCTTGGATGGGGTGATTCACTTTGCGCCACTTGATCAGAACGTGATGCTCCAGGTTGTTGATAAATTTCTGGTCGAGTTGTCAGGACAACTGGCGGAAAGAGAAGTGCGCTTGAAGGTCTCCCCGGCAGCCCGAAAAGTACTGGCCAAACAGGGATATGATCCGCTATTCGGCGCTCGTCCCCTCGCTCGCCTGATTCAGTCGGAGCTGAGTGATCCGTTAGCCGGAAAGATTCTGTTTGGGGAGTTGAAACAGGGTGGTGAAGTGCGCGTTGGTATCCGCGGGGGTGCATTCACCTTCAGTTTTCACTGAGCGTCTTGATGCCGGTACTGCTGGATCGCGAACTCTGGTTCCCACCAGTGGATAGCGCCCACGAGTCCGGGCTTTTGGCCATTGGTGGCGACCTTTCTCCCGAGCGGCTGTTGCTGGCCTACAGCCTGGGGGTTTTCCCCTGGTACAACCCGGGCGAGCCGATCCTCTGGTGGTCTCCCGATCCACGCTGTGTCCTTTTCCCGGACGAATTTCACGTCTCCCGTTCCTTGCGGCGATTGCTGCGCAAGCACCCCTATCGCTTGAGTATTAATGAGAATTTTGCTGCAGTGATCTATTGGTGTCGGCGTCTGCGTGTCGGGCCGGGCGGCCATGGTACCTGGATTACCAATGACATGAAAAACGCTTATCAGCGTTTGCATCAGCTCGGTTTTGCTCATTCGGTGGAATGCTGGGAGGGGGAGGATCTGGTCGGCGGGCTCTATGGGGTCTGTATTGGCCGCTGTTTTTTTGGCGAATCGATGTTCAGTCGCACAGACAACACCTCAAAGATTGTTTTATGTCATCTGATGGAGCATCTGTGCCGGCACCAATTTGAATTGCTTGATTGTCAGCAGACAACCGAGCACCTGTTGAGTTTTGGTGCCTGCGAGATTCCCCGCAAACAGTTTGGTGACCATCTTCAGCGCGCGTTGGTGCCGCCTTACGGTTCTTTGGTCAGCTGTTTCTAAAGCGTGCGCGACGGTTTTCAGTGGTGTTTAACGTGTCCAAGGAACTCCGTCAGGCGCTCGGATTTCGGGTTCCTCATCACCTCTTTGGGTTTGCCTTCTTCAACAATTCTGCCTTCGTCCATAAAGATCAGCCGATCGCCAACCTGTGAGGCGAAACCCATTTCATGGGTGACAACCGCCATTGTCATGCCGCTTTCCTGCGCAATGTTCTTCATGACATCAAGAACTTCACCGATCATTTCGGGATCGAGCGCTGAGGTCGGCTCATCAAATAACATGACTTTGGGATTGACCGCCAGCGCCCGGGCAATGGCAACCCGTTGCTGCTGGCCACCGGAAAGCTGGCCCGGAAGTTTGTCTTTAAAGTCCGCCAGGCCGACCTTTGCCAGCAGATCAAAGGCGATCTCGTTGGCCTTTTTTTGGTTCAGGCCCCGTGATCTCTGCGGCCCGAACGCAACATTGCCTAAAGCACTCAGGTGCGGGAACAGATTGAATTGTTGAAAGACCATGCCGACCTCAAGGCGGATTTCGCGGATTCGTTTGCGCTCTTCCGGAATCCGAATGGAGTCGACAACCAAAGTACCACTACTGATCATCTCCAGGCAGTTGATACAACGGATCAGGGTCGATTTACCGGATCCCGAGGGGCCGATAATAACTACAACTTCTCCCTCATCAATGGCGAAGTTGATGTTGTGCAGGACCTGTGTTGATCCGAATGACTTACAGACATCGAGCATTTCAATAATGGGGGGCATTTTTTCCTCTTCGAGCGGTTTCTGGCATCACAAGGGGCTAAAAGATTTTCATTTTGCGTTCAAGAGCCCTCAAGCTTACGGCCAATGTCGTCGTCATGATCAGATACATGATCGCCACGGTTAACCAGATTTCGAGCGCCCGGAAATTGCTGGCCATGATTTCCTGACCCTGGCGGGTCAATTCACCGACGCCGATGACAATGAACAGGGAGGTGTCTTTGAGGCTGATAATAAACTGATTGCCCAGTGGCGGAATCATCCGTCTGAAGGCGATGGGGCCGATAATGTGGGCAATCAGTTGAAAGCGGCTGATCCCGAGGGACAATCCGGCTTCGACCAATCCTTTGTTGACTGACATAACTGAGCCGCGGACAATTTCGGCGATATAGGCACCGGCATTGATAACAATGGTGATAATTGCTGCAGTCAGGGCTTCAATGCGGAAACGTTCAATATCGGTCATTGCCTTGACCAGCATCGGAAAGGCAAAATAGATGAACATCGCCTGGACGATAATCGGGGTGCCGCGGATGGTCTCGACATAGCCACCCGAAATGTAGCGGATAAGCGTAGAAACCCCCTTGGACAGGCGATTATGCGGTGCCTCGCCGAGATATTCGCTACCGGCCAGGCGACCCAGTCCGGCAAGAATACCAAATATCATGCCGCCGACAATGCCAACCAGGGTTATAATCCAGGTCAGTTTTGCCCCAGCCAGCAGGGCAGGGATGGAGTCGGTAATAACGGAAAATTCAAAGCCCATGAAATATCTCTCTTAACCCGCAAGATGGATGGCAACCTGTTATCAGCTATCCGCTTGGATACCTTCTACGCTTTCGTCACAAGCTTTTTAAGCGTAAAAAAAGCGCCAGCGGAGCCCTTCAGACTTACCAGAAGAAAATTTCCGCTGACGCTGGGAGGGATGTTTATTCGGGTTCAGCACCGAACCATTTTTTATAAAGTTGAGCGTAGGTACCATCTTCCATCATTTCCAGTAGAGCAACATTAACCGGCTTGCGCAGCTCGCTGCCCAAGGGGAAGGCGATGCCGTACTGGGCGGCTTTCACGTCGGCTCCAACCGCCTTGACCCGACCTTCACCGGCGGTCTTGATGTAATAAAGGACATTGGGGGTGTCATGCATGGCGGCGTCAGCGCCTCCGGTGACAACTTCAAGATAGGCTTGGTCGATGTTGGGAAATTTCACGATGCGTTCTGGATTGAGTCCTTCAACATACTCAACCGTAGCGGTTCCTAATTTGACGGCAACAACCTTGCCTTCGAGATCAGCCGGCCCCTTGATGTCGGTGTTATTTGCCGGTACCATGGTCATCAGTCCGGCACGGAAATAGGGGTGGGAAAAGTCGATCGCTTTTTCCCGCTCCGACTTGATGAAGATAGCTGCGAGAGCGACATCAAGGTTGCCTGTTGTCAAGCCCGGTATTAAGCCGTTAAAATCCATCGGCCGCAGTTCATATTCAACGTCGATCCGCTTGGCGATTTCCGCCCACAGTTCGATATCAAAGCCGGTATATTTTCCGTCCGGGCCTTTGTATTCAAAGGGGACGAAGGCCGTATCTGTACCGACGTTCAACTTTTCGGCGAATGCTGTGCCGGAAAAAATCAGCAGTGATGCTAACAACAGTAATGCAATTCTTTTCATTGTGAGACCTCCTTGAATGCTATCGCTGAGAGAAAGCCGACATACCGATAAGCGGGGTGTCGGACGCAGTGTTTTTTCATAACTACGTTATAAATTTACGTTTTTTGGGATAGAAAGTAAACAGTGTCGCGCAAACTTATTCGACGAGAAGATCGCAACTAGCTATAATTGTGGTATTTTTTTGTTCGGGTTTATTTCGTTTCTCCGGTAATAAAATGAAAAAAAGATACCTTTGGTCATTGATCCTGGTTGACATAGGTGGGGAATGTGTCTAATGTCGACAATCGACGAGCGGAGGTTTCATTGTGATTGTTAAAAAAACTTACAAGGATCAGGTGATTGATCACATTTATCAATTGATCCTTGCCGATCATTTAAAGCCGGGAGATCGTCTCAAGGAGAGCCTGTTGGCACTGGAGATGGGTATCAGTCGGGCTCCCATTCGTGAGGCAATGAAAGAGCTGATGACCCTCGGTTTGATCGACTACAAGCCCCAGATCGGCAACTTTCTTCCGATTTTGACCCCCAAGCAGATTATCGACAGCTATACTACCAGAGGGGTTCTTGAAGGCTATGCGGTGATGTCGGCCAGCGAACACTTTACCCGTCAGGACCTGAAGTGCCTTGATCGTTTAGTTGATGACATGGGGCAGGCTGCCAAGGGCGGAGAGCATAAGCAGGTCGTTGATATTGGCGGTGATTTTCACGATTTTCTTGTTGCTCGTAGCGATAACCAGCAGCTGCTCGAATATTCGAGTCGCTTGAGTTTGAAACTTCATGTTCTTTTTTACAAACACTGGGGAATGCTTTATCGACCCGATGAAATTGAACAACGTCACCGAGCTATTGTCACCAGCATCAAGGCACAGGACAAAGTGCGGATTGAACAGGTTGTCCGGGACCATTATGTGGAAACCGGTTCAAAAATTGTCGCCGTGCAGGCGCTGAATTCTGTCACGGTAGTTTGAATTGCAACATGAAATAACGTCGTCATCTGATATTTGTTAACCCATAAACAATGGCCACAATGAGGTGACCAGGAGGCTGAGAAAATGGCAGAAACATGGATGGATCAAGTTCGTAACGAAGTAAGAACCATGGAGCAACTGGAGCAGTATATTAACGTCAGCGACGATGAGCGGCACGCCATCACGACGCTCAAAACGCGCTGGGGGACGACCCCTTATTTTGCATCCCTGATGGATAAGGATGATCCTAAATGTCCGATTCGTATGCAGGTTATTCCTTCCATGAAGGAAAAGGTCAACGAGTTCGGCATGAAGGATTATCTGATGTGGAAAGAAAATCGGGCCACCGATGAGAAGCGCCCCGATAGTATTGCCCGTCAATACAAGGATCGCATTGCCTTTACCGTGACGGAAGTTTGTGGGATCTATTGCCGGCACTGTTTTCGTAAGGAACTGGTGGTCGATCAGGATCTGAAACTACGATTTGACGTGGAGGAGGGTCTGGAGTGGATTCGAGAACATCCGGAGATTCGTGATGTGCTGGTGACTGGCGGCGATCCGTTGCTGCTGTCCGATGAAAAGCTCACCTATCTTATTGGCGCCCTGCGTGATATTCCCCATGTCGAGATGATTCGTATCGGCTCACGCTTGCCGATCGTACTGCCACAGCGGATTACCGAGGGCTTGAAAAAAGCCATCGGTGGATTCCACAAGGTGCCGGTCTGGATCAACACCCAGTGTAACCACCCGAAGGAAATTACCGCAGAGACCGAACGCGCCATTTATGAATTGCTCAGCTGTGGTATCAACGTCGGCAATCAGGCGGTGCTGCTCAAAGGGATCAACGATGATGTGCCGACCTTCCGGGAACTGCACCAGAAGCTGTTGCGCACCCGTATCCGTCCCTACTACGTTTTCTACTGTGAACCGGCACCGGGAATCGATCATTTTCGCACCCCGGTGGAAAAAGGTGCCGAGTTGATTCGGGATGCCTTGCGGGGCCACACCACCGGTCTGGCTCAGCCTATGTATGTGCTGGCCACCAATATCGGTAAGATTCCCCTGATGCCCGATTACTACATTGTCGATAAAAACGACAAAGAGTACACCTTACGTAACTACAAAGGGGAAACGACTAAGATTCCCAATATGCCTGCGTAAGTATCTTTCGTTTCGGCCGGTTGTCGGCGTTTTTGCCGGCAACCGGTTTTTTTTGTTCAGCAGAGCGACTGACAGGATCAATGGTGATCATGTTGTAACATTCTTGATGCTTTCGTAAAGGTATCAGGTTAGATGGCTAAGCAAAAAGCGCCAAAGGCAAGGCGCGTCATTGTTGAACAATGAGGCGTACTGAAGTACGTCGAAGCAGTGAAACAATGGCAGCAACGCAGCAGTTGGTGAGTTTTTGCTTAGCCATCATTCTTCACAGGAGAAGAAGCGATGAGCGGTGCAGAGATCAGCGCGATCAAGGATCAGTTAAAACAGGCCTATATCACTAAAATATTTTTTACCGATCTCAATGGCCGGTCAAAAAGCCTTTCCATCAACCCGCAGGATATTGACACCATTATTGAACAAGGGGTTGGTATCGACGGCAGTTCGATTGCCGGGATCGCCACCGTTGACAACAGTGACCGGATTTTAAAACCGGTTCCTGAGAGTTTTCGCCTGGTTGACTTTGGTGATCGCAAGATCGGCTTTTTTGTCGGACAGATTTTTAATCAGGATGGTTCACGTTCCAGCGTCGATCCGCGCTATGCCCTTGAGCGAGCGGTGGAGAAAGGGACAAGTGAGTATCAGATGCAGTTCTTGCTCGGTCCCGAACATGAATTTTTCCTGCTCAATGGTGACGAAATGCACAGTGATATTCATACCGACAAACTTGGTTATTTTGACTCCTCTCCCGGTGATATTGGCGAGGTGGTCAGGCAGGAAATCGTCAATGTGCTGGAAAAATGTGGCATCAAGTACGAAAAAACCCATCACGAAGTCACCCCATCGCAACATGAAATCAGTCTGGAGCCGGGCGCTCCACTCACCGTTGCCGACCGTACCATCCTCTTTGATTTTGTCACCAAAGAGGTTGCCGCCCACTATGGCCTCCACGCTACCTTCATGTCCAAACCCTTCACCGGCTTCAACCGTAATGCCTTTCATATCCATCTGTCTTTCGCTGATCTGGAAGGTAACAACCTTTGCTACGATGAAAACTGCGATCATCACCTAAGCCCGTTGTTGATGAATTTTGTCGGTGGGGTAATTGGCCATGCGCGTGAGGCGTCGATTGTTTTTGCCGCGACATTCAACTCCTATAAAGCCTACGTGCTCGATAAGGAAGCCCCCATCGTGCGGGGCTGGGGGGTACGCAACCGCAGTTCGATGATCCGCATTCCCCACGCTGCCAGTCCTAAGGCAACACGGATGGAATTGCGTTGTCCCGATGCTACCGGCAACGTGTATCTGCAGTTTGCCGTGCTGATATTTGCCGGCCTTGATGGGATCAAAAATAAAGCCGATGCCGGTCCGGCGGACATGGGTAGTGCCTACAAGAAAGCAACCGGCGAACGTGCCAAGGTGTTGGATCGGCGTTTTATTCCGCGCGATTTTTTCCCGGCGCTGATGGAAGCGGAAAACAGCACATTTATGCCTGAGGTGTTAGGAGAAGCCTTGTTCGACAATTACATGCGTATCAAGATGACCGAGTGGGAGGATCACCGCACCACTATTACTGATATGGAACACCGTCGGTACCTGAATATCTGATTCTGTCACGGGATGATCGTTGCTAACACTAAAGAGGACTTTGCCGTCATCGGTTAAAGCCCTTTAGTGTTTGTTTAAAGGGTGGGGCAATTCAGCGGAAAAATGATAGTCCCAGGCGGAAATATTCGGTTCGTTCTTTATAATCGACCAGGCTTTCAGCCAAGCTGTTGCTATATTGCAGGTGCAGATAGACATTCAGGTTATTACCGATCAGGCGATCAATGGGATAGGTCAGGTCGCTCTGAACCGAGGTTCCTTTGCGGGCAAAGCGCAGGTTGGTGGTCAGCATCAGACTGTGAGCTCTGCCGATACGGGTTTCCAGTTCAACATGACCGCGGTAATCGGAAAGGTCGGGGTTGTTATCATTGTCATTGTCGATGTAAACCAGAAACTTCGGGCTGAGCATGATGCCCAGGCGCGAAGCCTGATGGTAAAAAACCGCCATCGGTTTGATGTAAAAGTAATTGGTGCTGCGTGACCCGCTACCATCGCGGCCGTTCGATTCGTGGGTCAATCCGGAACGCACAAAAAACCCGGCCATGGAATCAAGGCGGCTTAGGTTTTCGGTTTGAAACATGAGCTGCGGTTTGTAGCTGGTATCGTTGAAAGGGATGGAGTCGGAAGCCAGATCCCAAAAGGATGTTTGCGTATAGGCAAAATATAAACCGCTCAGCCACGGATACTGTTGACTCAAGGTCCCGCTCCGATTGAGCAGACGGTATTTGAAGCTCAGTTGAAACGTGCTTTTGGACGGATCACTGCCGACCAGAAAATAGATCGGTTCGTAAGTGAACAGATCTGCAGAGTAGGACTGATAAAGGGATTCTATATCCTTCAGGGAATGATAAGACACATCAGTAAGATCTTCACCATTGTCATGACTGGAGTCGGCCGCCAAATCAGGTGCAGGATCCACCTCGATGAGGGTGACTGCGCCAGCCTTTTCAGCTAACTGTACCTCAAGAATTTCTGTAAAATCAAGCGGCAGAGGTATTTGATATTCTTGGCGAAAAAATTGGCCGGGTTGCAGTTCAACCGGCTTAGGTTCCGGTGATGCCTGTGCGCGAACCAACCGCGTCATTCCGCTGTTGGTTCGCAACTCTATCTGAAGTTGGGATGGCGGCTCAAGGGGCAGTGTGCCGCTGGATTCATTATGGAAGTAGGCGAAAAAGGTAGCGCGCTGCCCGGCGGTCAGGGGTTGCGATGGAAAAAGCAGTAGTGGTGTCGGTAGCTCTTGGGCAAGAACCGGCACACAGACCAGCAGGCAGGTTAGAGCAACCAAAGCAACATGGCGTAAAAGGGAATTCAGGCGCCAGGGTTGAGGGGTTTTTATCATGGTCTCTGTCCTCTTTTAGAGGGTCAGGTTGGTTTTTGTGGTGTCTGTTGCCTTAATCAGAACCAGGGTCAGGTCGTCGTCAAAGGTGCGATCACCGCGGAATTGGTCGAGCTCAACAAAGATGCGCTCAGCAATCTTGTCCACCGGCAGCTCAGCTGCTTGGCGCAGGGTGTCGCACAAACGTTTGGTACCAAACATCTCGCCGGCAAAATTGTGGGTTTCCCAGATGCCGTCCGTACCGATCAACAGAATGTCACCCGGATTAAAATGAATAGCCGCCTCTATTTGATAGTCACTGGCGCCGATAATGCCCAAGGGGATGCCGGAACTTTGCAGCTCTACAATCTGACCAGCAGTTTGGTCTGCGCGGTAGAGAAATACTGGTGCCTGACCGGCAGAAACCCAGTTGAGGGTACGTTGCTCGGGATCTAAGGCCCCAAAGAACAGGGTCATAAAGCTTGAATCATCGGTAGAGCGACACAGCTGGCGGTTAACTTCCGCTGCTAAACCAGGTAGATCTTCACTGTGATGATTAATCAGTGCGTGGAGCATACCGCGGGCGCTGGCCATCACCAGTGCCGAACCGATACCATGTCCTGAGACGTCACCAACCACCACTCCCAGTGCTGCGTTTTCGGCTTCCTTTAAGGGGATGAAGTCGTAATAGTCACCACCCGTTTCGTCGCAGTAACGGCTGACACCGAGCAGTTCAAAGTTGTTGTAATGCGGGGTGTCACGGGGTAGTAATTGTTGCTGAATCTCTTTAGCCAGTGCCAGCGACTGCTTCAATTGTTCCCGCTCTTTGAGGCGACTACCAAGGCTGTTGAAGATTTCTCCAAGGTTCTGCAGTTCGTCGTTGGTGCGGATGTCGACCCGCGCATCAAAGTTCCCCTGAGTGAGTTGTTGCGCCGCTGTTGCCAACTGGGTGATCGGATCAGTAACGCGGCGGGCGTGACGCAGGGCCAGCAGTACCGCGGCGAGTACCGCCACCAGGGTCAACAGAGCGCTGAAGGTGAGCCCAAGGGTGATTTGACGGTTAACCGCCTGTTGGGCACGTGCCGCCGGGGCGATAACCTGTTCATAGGGAACCATCACCAGAGGAAAAGGAGTGTCGCCGGTACTGACACCGTAGGCAAACAGTACCTCTTCGCCGGCATAGTGGACCTTTCTAACGGCTGAGCGGCCTTGAAGTAAATCGCGTGCTACCGGTTCAAGCTGAGGGTCGGACAGATCAATAAACTCCGGTGTTAGAGGCAATGACCAGTCGCGGGAAACGGCGTTGTCGCGATTGGTCAGAAGAATTTCAAGCTGCCTGGTCGGATCGCTTTCATCGATGTTCAGACGCATGATCATGCTTCTGGTAACCCCATGCCACTGGGGGGGGATATTCCAGTCGGTGAAGAGTTTGCGGTAATCAATATCAAGGGCAGTGACTCCGAGTAATTCACCTTCATCACCATAAACAGGCTGCGCCAGGGTCAGGATCAGCGAACCGGTGGTGACATCGGTCAGTACCTGTTGCACCGTCCCTCCATTGATGACGGCTTGTTGATACCATTGGCGCCGCCGTGGATCGTAGTCCTCTGGGTATCCGCCCTTGCCGGGATAGCTCGAATGAACTCCGCTGGTCAATGCGGTGTATTGCCACAGAAATAGATCCGGTTCGATTTGCTGCAAAGAGCGGTAGATCCGGGTCATATCAGCCAATCGCTGGAGTTGACTGGCGACCTCAGCAGGATCAGTGTCAGCCACCAGGTAAAAGACCTGATAGTTCCAGGAAACCGCTATTGGTGACAGCGAACCGTCCTGGTCGCGGCGCAAATGAAGAGGTGACGGGCTCAGATCGGCAGGTTGTCTGAACGGATGATCAAAATCCGTAGCCAGATACACCGGGGTGTGAACCTTGGGCTGCGGTGCCACAAAGGCCTGTCTCACCGCCTGGGCCTGGGCTTGCAGAGCAAAGCGAGCCATGGCGTGATCACGGCTTAAAATGCGGCCATAATCATCGACCAGTACATGCAGCAGATTGACAGCGTTATCGTTGATCAGGGTATGGGTGTCCTCGGCCAGCTTGTTGCCATAGTAGGTCACCAGGCTGCGCTGTGCAAGAAAACTCAGCCCTAAAGGGAGCAGGGTAATCGTCAGGAGCAAAAGCAGCAGTTTGGTGCGAAAATTCATGGTCTGGACACCTTTGTCGGCAAGCTTTTCAAGTTTTGTTTCTGCCAACAGATACAATATACAGGCTTATTCCTTGAGCCAGTTCGAAATTTTAGTCGCTTCCGCCCCCCAGTCAGGTGAAAGCCGGGTGTTTAAGAATGATTTTAACAGACTATCAAACATCTGTTCTCCTTCGAGTATCGCTGCCATCTTGGTTAGAAAGGCCGCCTCTGCTTCTGCTGCCGGATTACTGTCGGGGTCTTTTTCCGGACGCACCATTGGGGTGAGAAAGTTCCCGAAAGAAAAACGCTCTCCTTTAAGGGTCAGTTTCCAGGCGTGGTCTTCGTCCTGGCGTAGATGGATAGTCGCCTCTTCGATCTGTTTTCCTTGATTTAGCGCGGCCTTGACCTCCAGAAAATAATCCTGCGGGCCGGCAACAACAATCTTCTGCACCCCCTCCTGACCTCCGCCCACCAGAACCAGGCGGTTATCGAGAAAAGCATGGAAAGGTTGCTTTTCAAGTAGGGGGCCGGGCAGGTTGACGCCATAGTGGGAGTCTGAGTTGAGGGTGCGGTAAAAAAGCCAGTAGAAAAAATCGCTGCCCAGCCAACGGTTGGCCTCAATCAGTTCGATGGTGCTGTCGGTTTGGGCCTGGTTGGCTTTGCCGAGAGACGCACGGAATTCTTCCGGCAGTACCCGCGCGGCTCGCTCCAGCGGCGGTAGCAGTTGCAGGCGCAGTCCGGGAAAGGTCTGGTGAAAAAGGGTCTGGAAGCTATCGAGAGCGTTTTTCCCCAACGAACAGAAACGGATCAACTGCAGGTTGGTGTCCCAGATCAGGTTGGTGACAGAAGGGGTCGGCAGGGTGCGAGCGAGAAGAACTTCCCGTGCCTGATCGCGCAACTGTTCGCGCTGGGACTTCGGAACGCGGTTGTAAGTTGGGTGGGCCGCCAGAAATTGTCCGCATAGATGGCCAAAGTGGCGCTTGAGCAGCGCTCCTGGTACGCGGCGGCGGTCCTGGCGCATGCTGAAACAGAGATATTGATCGCGGCGGTAGCTTTGTAAAGAGGTAAATTCGCTGTCATCATCGTCATCAAAGGCAACCCAGCCGGTTGCCAGCTCTTCAGCTGATTGTTCGATGGAACGGAAGCCTTCAGCCGCAAGTTTGCTGCGGATCAGATCATCATTGCCCTGAAGTTCTTCGGCGCCTTTGACCTGGAAATAACAAATACTGGTAGAGGCAGATAAAAAGCCCATGAAAAAAAATCCTTTAGTGAAGTTGAAAAAAATCCGACTATTTCATCCGCATCGGATGCTTGTTAATAAAACCGGGATAAGGTACTGATCAGGAGTGATAGTAATAGTACTGTCCGCTGTAGCCTTTGCGGAATTTGCGATTATGTTCAGCAAGTTGGCCAAGCAGATCGTGAAGCGTGTCGGGGTCAAGCAGCCCCTGTTCAACAAAATATTCACCCAATTGCTGCTGGTGTGTACGTTGGTAATAGAGCAGAGTGCGAACTTGCTGCGCTGTAAGTAATCCCAGTTGCTCAGCTTTTTCGCCAAAGCGCAGGGGTTTGCCACGATGAGCAACAATCTGACGGATGTGAAAATCATTCAACCAGCCCCAGCGTTTGGCGATATCCCCAATCTGTGGGCGCTGACGGCGCTGGCGGGTGATGGCTGATATCAACTCTTTGAAGGGGACGATGCCCAGGTAATAAAGGAACAGGCCGAATTGCAGCGGGTAAGGCGGCAGACCATGATCTGGTTGATGACCCCTCCTGTTGTGGCGCCTGGCATGTGGTGAAGTTGTTGGTCGCTGCCGGGCTGCGGGGGTGGTCCAGATCAACTTGTTGTTTTGCCGAAGTTTGATAAAGTGCTGGATCGTTTGATGGGCCTGATTGAGATCCTGAAACAGGTGGTGGTGTTTTTTTCTGATGTCTGCGGCGGCAACAGCAAAACGATCAGGATGGATTTCTTTAGCCTGGCGGCGGTACGCGGAACGCACGCCGGAGGGTTGGAGATAACTCAAAAAACTGCGATTAACCTGAAGTTCAGGTCCGAAGAGAGTGCGGCAGGCGCGGTAAACCTCGGTTTCGCAAAGTTGTGACATGATGTTTGTCCAGTAAGTCAGGCAGTCAAAGTAACGGGCCAGAAGTTGCAACTTTTATAGCTTAGGCTTTCAGCCAAAACAAGAGTTCTTGTGTCAAGCCGGTTGAAAAAGATCCTTCTATTTATTGTCCATAATGAAGGCGTCGATGCGGTCCTGGTCTTCTTTGAGAATGTTGATAAAGCGCATCCCGGTTGTTGCGGCCTCTTCGTCGAGCATGCAGCTCCAGACGACTTCAGCAATGCTACAGACCGGCGGTTTGCTGTCATCCAGATGAATCAGAATCAGGCACAGATCCCCCTGATTGGCCGCCGGTTTCATCGCAAAACAGATCCCGCCGGTACTGATATTGGCGCGACAGGAGCGAAATCCCTGAAAAATCAGCGGTGCTTCCGGGCCATAAAGGACATTGAGGTTCTTTTCCCAGATGTCGCGCATAGCCGGTAAAGTCTTTGCGCCGCGACTGAAACGGATACCCAAATCACAATCGAGGCGTTCTTTGACGCGGCGCTGGAACAGCGACATGTCATAGTTGAGTACAATTGCAAACTGCTTGTCGCTGAGTTTTTTTTCAAAGTGGCCACTGACGCGGGCACCCATTCCCATCACGTCAGTGGTGACTTCAATAACGGTATCGGGGGAAATAGCGTAGTGCTCAACAACCTCGCTCCCATAGGGGGAGTTGACGATCAGCTGGTTGCCCTCGACCCCTGCCACAGAGACAATCAGCAACTCGGTACGCCTGGTGGCGGAAGATTGATTGTCCTGACGTTGCAGAACGAGTTGCTGATTGGTTTTGAAGTAACGTTTAAAATTCATCTGTATTTCCGTTTGCTCGTCCTGATTCTGACGGCCGACATTCTTTTCCATTCTACATAAAAAAAGCCATGGGTAGTACGTATTTCTCTTTTTTCAATAGCTGCGGATTGTGACAGTCTGTTGTTCTCTGTACTGGAGTTCCAGTTACTCTACCGGCGAAAGGATTGATCATGAAAGATTCATCAAGAGAGTGCTTCGCGGTAACACCTCCGGGACTTGAAGCTATCTGTGTTCAGGAACTTGTCACGTTGGGTTTGTCTCCCCGGGAACCGGTCACGGGGGGTGTCGAATTTTGCGGTGAGATCCGTGACATCTACCTAGCCAACCTCTGGTTGCGCAGCGCCAATCGGATTCTGGTGCGCCTGGGGACTCTGACTGCCCGTGATTTTCCGACCCTTTATCAGCGTCTGGTACGTCTGCCCTGGGGACGCTACATCAAGCCGGGGACAGCATGCGATGTCCGGGCGGTCAGTCAGCGTTCACGTTTATTGCACACCGGGCGAATCTGTGCGGTTTGCCGAGAAGCGATCAATAAAGCCTTGGGTTCATCAGCGGTGGCTACTGGGCCGACGCAGATGGTTCTACTGCGGGTCAATGATGACCAGGTTGAAGTCTCTATCGATAGTTCCGGGGACCATCTGCACCGACGTGGTTATCGCCAGGCGCGTAGTGCAGCTCCCCTGCGCGAAAATCTTGCGGCGGCAGCATTATTAGCCTGTGGTTATGACGGGACATTGCCGCTGGTTGATATGATGACCGGTTCCGGTACCTTTGTCATTGAAGCGGGATTGATCGCCGCGAACAAAGCCCCCGGCATCAGTCGCGATTTCTCTTTTATGCTGTGGCCAAAGTTTCGTGAACAGTTATGGCGTCAGTTGCTGAAAGTGGCAAAAGAGGGGGAACGTGATGATGGCTATGCTCCGATTTATGGGGTTGATAATAACCCCAAAGCCATTGCTGCTGCTCGCGCCAATGTGGAACGTGCAGAGTTAGTCAGCGGTGTCGAGGTCAGTCACGGGAAATTGCAGAATCTGGTGCCACCAGGCGCCTCTGGATTGATGATCGGCAACCCGCCTTATGGCACCAGACTGGGGGGCAGTACTGATCTACGAGGATTTTATGCTGATATTGAATACCTGTGTAGTGAGGTTTTCGCGAGTTGGAAGTGTGCGCTGTTGTGCCCTGAAGCAGTTGCCGTGCAGATGCGAAAGCTTAAACTTACCCCTGTGCTGGGTTTCTCTCATGGTGGCATCCGGGTTTTTCTCTTTGTCGGGAATTCAGGCAAAACTCCTTGACTTGCGAGGGCTTAAAAGTGTATAAGGCTCACCTCTTGCAGCAGCAACTAAGTTTCTGCAAAGATTGAGAAGAAAGTGGGGTGATTGTTCGTGGAAATCACTGTTATCGACGGTAACGTCGAAAAAGCGATTAAAGTTCTGAAGCGTAAATTGCAGCAGGAAGGACTTTTTCGTGAAATGAAGCAGCGCAAGTTTTACGAAAAACCAAGTATCAAGCGTAAGCGCAAAGAGAAAGAAGCTCAGCGGCGACTGCGCAAGAAAATGCGCGCCATCAAGCGATTTACCTGATCGCTCACGTCGTTAAAGCACTCCTTTAGCAAGATAAAAAGCGGAAAACCCAACAACGGGTTATCCGCTTTTTTTTGTCTTCACCACCTTGACAGCTGGGGGCAGTAAAGCTATATTCCTAGATCGTAATAATTCTTGTTTTGCTGCTGCGAACCTATGCTCTTCAATGCTTTTCACAGTACAGGCAACTGAAAACCTAAATCATTTATATTTTGTCATTATCAACCCATCTAACAAAGGAGAGGCGAATGAGCGAACTAAGCAAATGTCCGGTCACCGGTAAAACTGGCAGCACCGTAGCAGGTCAAGGACCAACCAATCGCGACTGGTGGCCCAGTCAGTTGAACCTGGGGATCCTGCACCAGCATGCTCCAGCTTCCAACCCTCTGGGGGCTGATTTTAACTATGCCGGAGAATTCAATAAACTGGATCTGACAGCGGTCAAAAAGGATCTGGTTGCACTGATGACCGATTCGCAGGAGTGGTGGCCGGCCGACTGGGGGCATTATGGTGGACTGATGATCCGCATGGCCTGGCACAGCGCTGGAACTTACCGCAGTGGCGACGGGCGTGGCGGCGGCAGTACCGGCAACCAGCGTTTTGCCCCGGTTAACAGTTGGCCGGATAACGGCAATCTCGACAAGGCTCGCCGTCTGCTCTGGCCAATCAAGCAGAAGTACGGCAACAAAATTTCCTGGGCTGACCTGATTATCCTGGCGGGTAACTGTGCACTGGAGTCAATGGGATTCAAGACCTTCGGTTTTGGTGGTGGTCGTGAGGATATCTGGCAGCCGGAAGAGGATATCTACTGGGGTTCCGAGGCCGAATGGCTGGGCGACAAACGTTACAGTGGTGATCGCGATCTGGAAAATCCCCTGGCTGCTGTACAGATGGGGCTGATTTACGTCAACCCCGAAGGTCCCAATGGTGAGCCGGATCCGGTCGCATCCGGCAAGGATGTTCGTGAAACTTTCGCCCGCATGGGCATGGACGACGAGGAAACCGTTGCCCTGACCGCTGGTGGACACACCTTCGGTAAGTGTCATGGCGCCGGTGATCCCAGCCATGTTGGCCCCGAGCCGGAAGCTGCACCCCTTGAGGAGCAGGGGCTGGGCTGGAAAAACAGCTTCGGCAGTGGCAAGGGTGGCGATACTATTACCAGCGGTATCGAAGGAGCCTGGAAGCCCAACCCCACCACCTGGGATAATGGCTATTTTGACACCCTTTTTGGTCATGAGTGGGAGTTGGTTAAAAGCCCCGCTGGAGCAAACCAGTGGTTGGCCAAGGATGTCAAAGATGAGAACATGGTCCAAGATGCCCACGATCCGTCTAAAAAACGTCGGCCGATGATGACCACCGCCGACCTGTCGATGCGTTTTGATCCGATTTATGAGCCGATTTCCCGGCGTTTCCACAAGGATCCAGAAGCGTTTGCCGATGCCTTTGCCCGCGCCTGGTTCAAATTGACCCATCGTGATATGGGCCCCAAGGCGCGATATTTGGGCCCTGAGGTTCCCGAAGAAGATCTGATCTGGCAGGATCCCATCCCTGCCGTCGATCATCCGCTGGTTGATGCCGCTGACATTGCCGCATTGAAAGCTGAAATTCTCGACAGCGGTCTGTCCGTTGCCGAGATGGTTTCTGTTGCCTGGGCCTCCGCTTCAACCTATCGTGACTCCGACAAGCGTGGTGGCGCTAATGGTGCACGCATACGTCTGGCACCGCAAAAGGACTGGAGTGTTAATCAGTCGGCGCAATTGGCTAAAGTGCTGGATGCCCTTGAAAAAATCCAGCAGGAGTTTAACAATGCCCAGTCAGACGGCAAAAAAGTTTCTCTTGCTGACCTGATCGTGCTGGCAGGTGGCGTTGCCGTTGAGGTTGCGGCCAAGCATGGTGGCTTTAATGTTGAGGTTCCTTTCACCCCGGGACGTACTGACGCCACCCAGGAACAGACCGATTTGGAGTCTTTCAGCTTTCTCGAGCCGGAGGCTGACGGTTTCCGCAACTATCAGAAAACTGCCTACACTGTGCCGGCCGAGCAGATGCTGGTAGACAAGGCCCAGTTGCTGACCCTGAGTGCCCCGGAAATGACGGTACTGGTTGGTGGTCTGCGCCTGCTCGGCGCCAATGCCGATCAATCACCGCATGGCGTGTTCACCAAGCAAGCCGGTGCCCTGAGTAACGACTTTTTCGTCAACCTGATTGATATGGGTACAGTGTGGGAGCCGGTATCTAAAGACGCTGATGTGTTTGAAGGACGTGACCGTAAAACCGGCGATCTTAAGTGGACCGGTACCCGTGTCGATCTGGTCTTTGGATCTAATTCGCAATTGCGGGCCGTGGCGGAAGTCTATGCCCAGGCCGACGCCCAAGAGAAGTTCGTGAAGGATTTTGTTGCCGCCTGGACCAAGGTGATGAATCTGGATCGCTTTGATCTGAGATAATAAGTAATTTTTTTGAAATGAAAGCCAATCAATAGAGCGGGACCTCAGAGATGGGATCCCGCTCTATTTTTTTACTGGTCAAGATCCTACTGCAGACAGGGGGATTCGGGTGGGCTTCG
>CAZMFD010000014.1:0-2619 GCA_964565445.1 uncultured Geobacteraceae bacterium | reverse complement strand
TCGTAGCCCACCTGAATGTTCCAACTCGGCTATCTCGGCCACTGTTCCAGATTCAACCCTGATACCTTTTCGACAATCCTCACCACCTGGTGGCTGTAGCCATATTCATTGTCGTACCAGACATAAAGAACACAACGATTCCCCTGGACGATGGTGGCCAGGGAATCAACGATGCCGGCGTAGCTGGAACCGACCATGTCGGAGGAGACGGCTTCGGGAGAATTGGTGTAGTCAATCTGATCCTGGAGGGGCGATTCCAGCGACATGCCGCGTAGGTAGAGATTGAGTTCGTCGACGTTGGTTTCCTGCTTCAGGGTCAGGTTGAGAATTGCCAGCGACACATTCGGGGTCGGTACACGGATGGCGTTACCAGTCAGTTTGCCGGCCAGTTCCGGCAGTGCCTTGGCAACTGCTTTGGCGGCGCCGGTTTCAGTGATAACCATGTTCAGTGCGGCACTGCGGCCGCGCCGTTCCTTGTTGTGATAGTTGTCGATCAGGTTCTGGTCGTTGGTATAGCTATGGCAGGTTTCTACATGCCCATTGTCGATACCGAAGCGGTCGTTGACCGCCTTTAACACCGGGACAATGGCGTTCGTGGTACAGCTGGCGGCGGAAAGAATCTGATCAGCGGATTCCAGTAGTTCGTTGTTAACGCCGTAGACCACGTTGGGGATATCTCCTTTTCCCGGTGCGGTCAGCAGCACTTGGGTTGCGCCGGGGCGCAGATGGCGGGAGAGTCCGTCGCGGTCACGCCAACTGCCGGTATTGTCGATGACAATGGCGTTATTGATGCCGTAACTGGTGTAGTCAATTTCTTCCGGGGCATTGGCGTAAATGATGCGGATCTGGTTGCCGTTGGCAACAATCGAGCTCTGTGGTTCGTCAACAATAATGGTGCCCTTGAAGTGGCCGTGAACCGAATCGCGGCGCAACAGACTGGCTCGTTTGGCCAGATCATCATCTGTGCCTTTACGTACCACCGCGGCGCGTACGCGCAGTTTGTCGCCACCACCGGCTTGTTCGATGAGGATGCGCGCCAGCAGGCGACCGATGCGGCCGAAGCCGTACAGTACCACATCGCGCGGAGCACTTAGCTGGTGACCTTTGCCGGTATTCAGGCCGCTGAGCTGTTCGGTGACAAAGGTGCGGATATCCTGGTCTGATTGTTCCTGATAGCGCAAAACCAGTTTGGCCAGGTCGACCTTGGCTGGGCCTAGATCCATTTCGGCCATCACCTGCAGGATCGGGTAGGTATCCTTCACCCAGATTTCACGGTTGATAATCTGGCGCGCAAAACGATGAACACGCAGAATCTCAATCGTCGACTGGTTGACCAGATTGCGGTCAAAAACAGTACAAATGACTTCGTGATCACGGTACAGCTTGCCAATCAGCGGAATCATTAATTCAGCAATGGCCTCCCGCTCTTTCCAGTCCTTGAAATAATCCCCTACCGCTGTCTCGCCCATGGCCGTTTCCTTTCATTATGCGAATGTTTTTTAAGTCTTTTACGATCTATGATATACCAACCCTTAAAATCAAGCGTATACTAGAAGATCTAGGTACCTATTGCAACTGTTTGCAGGCTCTCAAACAGTGCACTGGCGGGGTGGTCTACCCCATTTAGGTGATGCTCTTAATCTAAACGGATATGGAGGAATTGTTCATGGCTGAAGTAGTGAATTATCGGGATCTGGGACTGGTGAATTCGCGTGACCTTTTTAAAGCTGCGGTTTCCGGCGGTTATGCGATCCCTGCGTATAACTTTAATAATCTTGAGCAGTTGCAGGCGATTATTACGGCTTGCGCGGAGACCAGTTCACCTGTCATTCTGCAGGTCAGCAAAGGGGCTCGCAGTTACGCCAACGAAACCATGCTTCGTTTCATGGCGATGGGTGCGGTACGCATGGCTCGGGAAATGGGCTCGGAGATTCCAATTGTCCTGCACCTGGATCATGGGGATTCGTTTGAAACCTGTAAAAGCTGCATCGAATCGGGTTTTTCTTCGGTGATGATTGATGGTTCTCATCTGCCTTATGAAGAAAATGTCGCGTTGACCCGTAAGGTGGTAGAATATGCCCATCAGTATGATGTTACCGTCGAGGGGGAACTGGGGGTTCTGGCCGGCATTGAGGACGATGTCGTCGCCGAGCATTCTACCTATACGCAACCGGAGGAGGTGGAAGATTTTGTCAGTAAGACCGGCGTTGATTCTCTGGCTATTTCCATCGGTACCAGCCATGGTGCGTTCAAATTCAAGGTCAAGGAAGGGGAGGAGCCACCACCACTGCGCTTCGATATTCTGGAAGAATGCGAAAGGCGGATTCCCGGTTTTCCGATTGTCCTGCATGGTGCTTCGAGTGTCGTGCAGGAGTATGTCGAGCTGATCAACAAGTATGGCGGCAAGATGGAGGGTGCCGTTGGTGTATCCGAAGATCAACTTCGTCGTGCGGCCGCTAGTGCCGTATGCAAAATCAATATCGATTCCGATGGTCGGCTGGCGGTAACCGCCAAAATTCGTGAATATATGGCTAATGACCCGGGTGAGTTTGATCCGCGTAAATACCTGGGTGCGGCGCGTAAAGAATTGATCAAGTTAATTAAGCATAAAAATGAGAC
>CAZMFD010000013.1:0-53333 GCA_964565445.1 uncultured Geobacteraceae bacterium | reverse complement strand
CGAATCCCCCTGGGGACGCCAAAAATAAAGCGCCTCTCTGCTTAAGCAGGGGGGCGTTTTATTTTTTTCACCGAAGTGCTATGCTCCGGCCGTCATTTGCCGGAAAACAAGGATTGCGCGTTGACCAATCGATCCAGACAATTTGTAGAAATTTTTTCCGATGGTGCCTGCTCCGGTAACCCCGGTCCCGGTGGTTACGGAACGATTTTGCGGTTTGGCGGCCATGAGAAGGAATTATCGGGCTTTGCTGAATTGACTACCAATAATCGGATGGAGTTGCTCGGGGCGATATCCGGGCTTGAGGCCCTGAAGCGCCCGTGTCACATCCGTTTGACCACTGATTCCCAGTATCTGATCAAGGGGGTGACTGAGTGGTCTGCCGGTTGGCGCCGTAACGGCTGGCGCAACTCCAAGAAGGAAGAGGTAGCTAATCGCGATCTGTGGGAGCGCCTGCTTGAGCTGGTGGAGATCCACGACATTCAATGGGTCTGGGTCAAGGGGCATGATGGCCATGCGGAAAATGAGCGCTGCGATGAATTGGCACGGCGCGAGATTTTAAAAGTGGCAAACGGGGTCTGCTGATTCGCAGAAAAAATACAACTTTTGCGCCCACGACTTCTCTGATCGATGACAGATGTGATAGTATTCGTCGCGTGTTCATTTAAGAGGTTTATTAGATAAAAGTTATCCCTTTGCTGGAGATATCATGTCCCCTTCAGATGCAGGCACTGTTTCTCCGCCGGTGACCCCGGCCGGAGTCGAAGGCTTCATTTCCTTCGCTCTTTACAGTGTTATTGCCGTGAGCTTGATTCTTGTACTGATGCTTCTTGCCAGGTATCTCGGCCAGCGCACCACGTCGGCGGAAAAAAATGCTCCTTACGAGTCCGCTGTTGATCCAATTGGTGATGCCCGCTTAAGTGGCCCGGTGCCCTTTTATCTGGTGGCGATCTTTTTTATTATTTTTGATCTGGAAGCGGTGTTTATCGTGTCTTGGGCCGTTGCCTATGATCTGCTGGGGTGGAATGGTTTCTGGCAGATTTCCTTTTTTATTGTCAATCTGTTCTTAGGGTTGGTGTATCTGTGGAAAATGGGTGCACTGGATTGGGGTGTGCAGCCTGCACGTAATCGGCGCCGGAGTTCCTCATGAGTGAAAAACTACCGCAAGGGGTGTTGCTCACCCGTGCCGATGACCTGATCAACTGGGGGCGCAAAAACAGCCTGTGGCCGATGTTTTTTGGTCTGTCCTGCTGTTTTGTTGAGATGATGACGAGTATGACTCCGCGCTTCGATCTTGCGCGTTTTGGTGCTGAAGTGCTACGTGGCACGCCGCGCGAGTCGGATGTCATGATCATCTCCGGAACCCCGTTTAAAAAGATGGGGGCTTCGATCCTGCGGGTGTATGAACAGATGCCCAACCCCAAATGGGTGATCGCCATGGGCAGCTGTGCCAATTCCGGTGGCATGTACGATGTCTACAGTGTTATCCAGGGGGTCAACCAGATCCTGCCGGTGGATGTCTATATTCCTGGTTGCCCACCCCGCCCCGAAGCCTTTCTGCAGGGGATTATGGAGCTGCAGAAAAAGATTGTAGCTGAGGAGCAACCGGCGCGTAAGGTCTTTGGGATGGCGGGTGGCAGCGAAGGAACAACGGTGCCGCCATTGATAGATGGCGTCACCAAAAGCCGCGACCCGCGTGGCCCAGGTTATGGCAACAGCCCGATCCGCGGAACCGTTCAGCAGCCCCCGGAATTTACCCACAACCGGGCCGCCAACAGCTGGCGTCCACCGCAGCCCAAACAGGATTTTCCACCCTCGGCCGAAGCCGTCTATCGAGATGTGCAGGAGCGCTTCAAGGGGGAGGTGACGATCGATCCGTTAGCGGCCGATATGCCGGTGCTGATCTGTCCGGTAGCGCGGGTTCGCGAGCTCCTTTACTTTCTCAAGCATGAAGCGGCCATCAAGTACCAGCGCCTGGAAGATCTGACCGCTGTTGATGAGCGCATGCGGCGTCAGACCCGTGATCATCAGTTTACCCTGGTTTATCATCTGCTTAACTTCAGTGATCCCGGCTATCTGCGGATCAAGGTGCCCCTGGTCGGTGAATACCCGCAAGCGCCGACAATCACCGAAATCTGGCCGTCGGCCGGCTGGTATGAGCGTGAAGTCTTTGACATGTTCGGCATCACCTTTAGCGGTCACAAGGATTTGCGGCGGATTCTGATGCCGGACGCCTGGGAAGGGCATCCTCTGCGTAAGGAACACCCGTCTCGCGCTACCGATATGCCCCCCTTTACCGTCGATACCGCTATGGACTACATTCCGGTGGCGGCGGACAAGCTGGTCCCGCTGCCTGGTGCCGATGATGGCAGCATGGTGCTGAACCTCGGACCCCACCACCCCGGTACCCACGGCGTATTGCGCGTGGTCTTGCGGATGCAGGGTGAGGAATTGACCGATATCGATGTCGATCTTGGTTACCACCACCGTGGCGCCGAAAAGATCGGTGAGCGCCAGCACTGGGCACAGTTTATCCCCTATACCGACCGGATTGATTACCTCTCCGGGGTTCAGAATAATCTGGCCTATTTGCACTCCCTCGAAACCCTGCTCGGGGTATCGGTTCCAGCGCGCGCTGATTATGCCCGGGTGATGTTGTGCGAACTGTTCCGCCTCGCCAGCCATCTGGTCTGGCTCGGTACCTACGCCCACGATGTTGGGGCCATGACCCCGGTCTTTTATTGTTTCGACTCGCGCGAAAAGATCTTCGATATCGTTGAAATGATCACCGGCGGGCGTATGCATCCATCCTGGCTGCGCATCGGCGGCCTGCCTCTGGATTTGCCGGAAGGATGGAAGCAGAAGGTTGATACATTCACCAGTGACTTTGACAAACGCATCAATGAGCTTGACAGTATGCTCACCGATGGCCCGGTGTTCCGTGCCCGTAGTGAAGGGGTCGGCATTGTCAGCCTCGACGAAGCCCTCGATTGGGGCTTTTCCGGTCCCAACCTGCGCGCCAGTGGTTCCAGTTGGGATTTGCGCCGGACCATGCCCTATAGCGCCTACAATGACTTTGATTTTGACGTGGTCAGTTTCACTGGCGGTGATTGTTTCGATCGCTACCGGGTGCGCCTGGAGGAGCTGCGCCAGTCGTTGCGCATTGTCAAGCAGGCGGCCGAACGCATGCCGGGCGGACGCTGGATGACTGATGACTACCGTTATGCTTATCCCCAGCGCGGTGACGGCCTGCATGACATCGAAAGTCTGATTCATCACTTTGTCAATGTCTCGAGTGGCCCGGTCGCGCCGCTTGGTGAAGTTTATCGCGCGACGGAGTCAAGCAAAGGGGAGTGTGGTTATTATTTGGTCAGTGAGGGTGGCAGCAGTGCCTACCGTTGCCGGATTCGCACCCCATCGTTTGCCCACATGCAGGCGCTTTCGTGGATCTGCAAAGGTACCATGCTGGCAGATATGGTTGCAGTGATGGGGTCGATAGATTTTATCTTGGCGGATCTCGACCGTTAAGTTAAGTGGTAGGGGAAGATGAAAAACGCCCGTCTGCGGCCTTATGCTTGAAGTGTCATCCTCGATGTAGCTTTCGCTACACCTGTGGTGACCCTTCTGCGCAAGCCTTGCATTCGGACATTTTTGATCTTCCCTGAACAAGGTTAGATCGTTAACCTCATTCATGTGAACATGCCAGTATAGTGACAGGGCGTTATGACACCGATTGAACAACAGACCACAGACCACTTGCTTGATGAGCAAGCGTTGAGCGAATTTATTCAGCATGCCGGTGAGATTGAGCATCCGCGTGAGATGATTATCGATGTGCTGCGCGCCATTCAGTCGCATCATGGCTGGGTGCCGGATGAGGGGGTGGAGTTGACGGCAGCGATCCTTGGCCTCACTCCGCTTGAGGTTGAAGAGATTGCGACCTTTTATGACAAGATTTATCGTCGCCCGGTCGGCCGCTTTGTCATCCATCTATGTGATTCTGTTTGTTGCTGGACCCGGGGAGCGGAAGAGATTGCTGCTCATTTGCAAAAAACATTGAATATCGAGTTTGGCCAGACCACCGCAGACGGACTTTTTACCCTGCTGCCATCCTGTTGTCTGGGATGCTGTGGTATCGCCCCGGCAGTGATGGTCAAACAACAGTTCTACGGTCCCCTGACTCCGGAAAAGGTCGATGAGCTGATCGCAGCGCTGCGTCAGGAGGGGTCAGCATGAGTCAGACAACCCAGGTTCTGTTTAAAAATCGGATTCCGGGGAAAACGGTTTTTCTCAAGGAATTCAGTGCCAATGGCGGGTACCAGGGGCTGAAGGCTGCTATCCAGACCATGACCCCGCTTGAGATTCGTGAGCTGGTTAAGGCTGCGGCCTTGCGTGGGCGCGGCGGCGCCGGCTTCCCCACCGGTGTCAAGTGGGGATTTTTTCCCGCCGACAAGCCGGGCATCAAGTATCTGGTGTGCAACTGTGACGAAATGGAGCCGGGCACCTATAAGGATGGAGTCTTGCTGCAGGCCGATCCGCACCAGCTGATCGAAGGAATGATTCTCTCAGCTTTTGCCCTGCAGACCCAGGTGGGTTACATCTTTATTCGTTACGCCTATGAAAAACAGGCCGAAAATCTGCGCCGCGCTATTGCCGAGGCAACGCAGGCCGGCTACTTGGGTAAAAATATCCTCGGCAGTGGGTTTGACTTTGAGCTTCATGTTCACGGCAGCGCCGGACGTTATATCCTTGGTGAGGAAACCGCTCTGCTCAATGGCCTCGAGGGGATCCGTCCCAACCCGCGGTTAAAGCCGCCTTTTCCGGCGGTGCGGGGACTCTTTGGTCAACCGACGACGGTCAACAATGTCGAAACCATCGCTAATATTCCGCACATTGTAACCGGTGGTGCCGAGTGGTTTAAGGATCTGGCTCTGACACCGGAAGGTTCGGGCACCAAATTGTTTGGACTGTCGGGACATTTGAATCGTACCGAGTGTTTTGAATTGCCGGTGGGGATCCCTCTGCGTGAGGTGGTAGAAACTTATGGTCGCGGGATGTGGAAAAACAAGCAGTTCAAGGCCTGTCTGCCCGGTGGCGCTTCGACCCCTTATCTGACCCGCGAGCATCTGGATGTGCCCCTCGATTTTACCTCGCTGGAAAAGGTCGGTAGCCGTTTTGGTACCGCCGGGGTGACGGCCTTTGATGAAGATACCTGTATGGTCGCCGTGACCCTTAACCTGATCCGCTTTTTTGCCCGCGAGAGTTGCGGTTGGTGCACGCCCTGCCGCGATGGATTGACCATGGTGCGCTGGCTGCTGGAGATGTTGGAATCCGGCAAGGGGACGCCTGAACATCTGGAGTTGCTTAAAGGTCAGCTGAAGAATATCTCCGGCACGAGTTTCTGCGCCCTGGCCGAAGGGGCGATGGGGCCGGTGGCTGGTCTACTGACCCATTTTGAACAGGAAATTGTTGACCACATCGAGGGCGGACGTTGTCCGTTCAGCAAATAGACAGAAGTTGACTATGCCGACACTGACCATTGACAACCAGACAATTACCATCCCCGAGGGAAAAACCATCCTTGAGGCGGCCGAAGCCCTTGGCATCATGGTCCCCCATTTTTGTTATCACAAGGAGTTGGGTGCCGTCGGTTCATGCCGTATGTGTGCGGTAACAGTTCATACCGGTCCCATGCCCGGCCTCAAAATGGCCTGTCTGATTGCGGTGGAAGACGGGATGGTGGTCACCACCGGCGATGAAACCTCAGCGACCTTCCGTGAGCGTGTCGGCGAATGGCTGATGCTCAACCACCCCCATGATTGTCCGGTCTGTGATGAGGGTGGTGAATGTCAGTTGCAGGAGATGACCATCTCCAGTGGCCACGGCATCCGTCGTTATCAAGGCGGCAAGGGAACCTATACCAATCAGGACCTTGGCCCCTTTATCGCCCAGGAAATGAACCGTTGCATCCAGTGTTATCGCTGTGCACGAACCTACAAGGACTACTGTGGTGGTCGTGATTTCGGGGTGATGGGTTCACGGAACCGGGTGTTTTTCGGACGCTTCAAAGAGGGGATGCTGGAAAGCGATTTTTCCGGCAACCTGGTTGATCTGTGCCCGACCGGGGTTTTTACTGATCGCACCTTCCGCTTTAAATCACGGGCCTGGGATCTGGAGCAGGCTGATTCGGTTTGTCCCCAGTGTGGGGTTGGTTGCGCGACTGTCCCCGGAGGCCGCCTGCGCGAACTGCAACGGGTGCAAAGTGGTGATAATCTGCAGGTTAATGCGACCTTTATCTGTGATCGTGGCCGTTTTGGCAGTGGCTATGCCAATCACCCCGAGCGTCCGCGGCAGGCCCGCCAGGGGGACCAGATCGTCAGCGTTACTGCTGCCCTGACAACCCTTGCGACCGAGATCCGTGCTGCCGTAAAACAGCATGGACCGGAAGCGGTGCTGCTGGTCGGTTCTGATCGGGCTTCGTTGGAAACCAACTGGCTGTTGCAACGTACCGCCAAGCATTTTGGCTGTCGCGTTCCGGTCCTCAATGCCCATCGTCGCCGTCATCAGACAGCGCAGATGGCGGCTTTTGACTTGTCCGAGCGGCTGGCCTCATTGCAGGATATTCGCTCCAGTGATCTGCTGTTGGTCTGCGGGGTGGATCCCCTAGCCGAAGCTCCGCTTCTGGCCCTGGCTCTGCGTCAGGCTGTACGCAAAGGCGGCCGCGTGGTGGTCTATGACCCCCGCCCGGTAGAATTGCCCTGTGATGCCGACCGGGTAGCTATTACACCGCTGGCATTGCAGGAGTTGCTGGCTGATGGGGGTGTCGAGGGGCGTCACCTGCGTGATTTGCTCGGGCAGGCAAAGAACCCGATCATTGTCGCCGGCGCCGATCTGCTGGGCCTTGCCGGGTTGCAGAAAATCCAGAAGTGGGCAGAAAAGACCTCGAATGCAGAACGTCCCTGTCTGGTTTATCCGGTGCTTGCCGGGGCCAACAGCTTTGGGACGGCGTTACTGAGCCTGCCGGAGCAGGATGACCTGTTGACTCGTCTGGAGAGTGGTAAGGTCAAGATGCTGGTCTGCGTAGACGCCGATCCGCTATTAGAGGCTCCCGAGGGCGAGCGTTTTTCGGCAGCACTGACCCACCTTGAGCAGTTGGTGGTATTTGACTATCTGCCGACCTCATTGAGTCAACATGCCAACCTGTTTATTCCTAGCTGCCCGCCGGTTGAGGACAGTGGAACCTTTATTAACAATGAGGGGCGGTTGCGCCGTTTTCAGCGGGTACTCAAACCGGGCTTAAGTCTCGCTACCGGTGACCATCCGGCGCGTGAATTTTCCCTGGGAACACCGGGCAGTGACCCCCAACCGGCAGCCCTGTCGTTGCAACGCCTGATCGGGCTGGAGCAGCCGCTGGCGGAACTGCATCGGCAACTGGTGCAGGAACAACCACGTCTTGCTGCTCTGGCCAAGCTTAAAGCAGGGGAAGCAGGATCACGGGTGGCCCCTGCCGTTGCGCGTCCGCAACAAATTGATCGACTACCCGAACAACCGGCACAAACCCTCGAACTGGTAGTGTCCCCGGCGCGCTATGGTGGTGATCTGTTCAGCCGCTATGCCCCCAAACTGGAACCCCGCAAACGGCCACCATGTTTCTATCTGCACCCTGATGAGCTCCAGGCCCAGGGGTTAAAAGACGGAGATAACGCCATTGTCGAGACCGACTTTGGCAGCATTAAATTGCCGGTACGCAGTCAGCCCGACATGGCTGGCGGCTGTGTTCTGGTTGAAAACAGTGAGGTTTTCCCCCACTTAATCCCAGGGGCGGGGCTGAGCTATTGCGTGATCAGTCCGGGAGGGGCGAATGAGTGAAATGCTGGTAACCCTGGCCCTGATCCTGGCTAAAATACTGTTTATTTTTGGCGTTGTACTGTTTATGGCGGCTTATCTGGTACTGGCGGAACGCAAGATTTTGGGGCGCATGCAGTTGCGTTATGGCCCCAATCGGGTCGGTCCCTTTGGTCTGATGCAACCTCTGGCCGATGTCATCAAGCTGTTGACCAAAGAGGATTTTGTCCCCGCACGGGCTGACAAGTGGTTGTTTCTGGTTGCCCCGGGCATTACTGCAGTCACCGCCCTGCTGGTTTTTGCCGTCATTCCTTTCGGTCCAACCCTGGAGCTCTTTGGCCGTCAGGTCCCCTTGGTGGTGGTTGATCTGAATATCGGGGTGCTCTATTTCCTCGGCGTGTCATCCATGGCGGTCTATGGCGTGGTGCTTGGCGGGTGGGCCTCCAACTCAAAGTATTCTCTGCTTGGCGGCGTCCGCGGACTGTCACAGATGGTCAGCTACGAACTCGCGTTAGGTCTTTCGCTGGTGCCGGTGATTATGATGGCGCGGTCATTTTCCTTGACTGATATTGTCATGGCCCAGCAGTCGCTCCCCTTTATGCTGCTCAATCCGGTTGCCTTCGGGGTCTTTTTTATCTGCGTGCTGGCAGAGAGCAATCGTATTCCGTTTGACCTGCCTGAAGCGGAAAACGAATTGGTTGGCGGTTTTCACACCGAATATTCAGGGATGCGCTTTGGCCTGTTTTTTGTTGGTGAATACATCAATATGGTGGTCCTCGGCTCACTGGTGACGGTCTTTTTCCTTGGTGGCTGGCACGGCCCCTGGTTGCCGCCCCTGCTCTGGTTTTTATTCAAGGTTCTGGCGGTGTGCGCCATGTTCATCTGGATACGCGCCAGCATGCCGCGCCTGCGCTACGATCAATTGATGAATCTGGGTTGGAAAATTCTTCTACCCCTGTCGCTGGTCAATATTCTGGTGACCGGTGCTGTCTTGTTGGGATTGGGTTAACAACATGCATGTTGTCAGAGGAATCCGCGGAACCCTGCAGCCCTTCTGGGTGACGTTGCGCAATATGTTCCGTAAGCCGGTGACTATTCAGTATCCGGAAGAAAAACAGCAGCTACCCGAACGTTATCGGGCGCGGCTGATCTTAACTCGTGATCCGGACGGGGCCGAACGCTGTGTTGCCTGTCATCTGTGCAGTGCCGCCTGCCCGGTCGATTGTATCTCCATGCAGGCGACCGAAGCGCCGGACGGTCGCCGTTATGCCGCCTGGTTTCGGATCAATTTCACCCGCTGTATTTTCTGCGGCCTGTGTACCGAGGCTTGTCCGACCCTGGCAATTCAGGTGACGGCAGATTTTGAACTGGCCGGTCGCGATGTCTTGAAGCTGGTGTATGAAAAAGAGGATCTGTTGGTTGATCACTGTGGTAACAACAACAGCTACAACTTTTATCGGCAGAGCGGGATCGGCGTAGCCGCGCCGCGCGGTACCAACCCCGGTGAAACCTCCCCGGCGGATGTTAAGGATCTGATGCCATGATTGCGACCCTCATGTTTTATCTGCTCGGTGCTGTGGCGCTGGGAGCAACCGGGATGGCCATCATCCAGCGCAACCCGGTCTATGCGGTGATCTATCTGGTCAAAAGTATCTTTGCTCTGGCGCTGATTTTTTATCTGTTGGGCGCCCCGTTGGTCGCCGCCTTGCAGGTCATCGTTTATGCCGGTGCGATTATGGTGCTGTTTCTGTTTGTCATTATGATGCTCGAGGTCACGCCGACCAGTGCTGTCGAAGTTACCGCTCCGGGGTGGGTTCAGTGGGCTCCAGTGCTGTTTCTGGCCCTGACTCTGGTGGCCTTGACCCTGATCTTGATCGGGCTTGATCCCCTGGCTTCTGAAGGGGTACCGCGTTGGCATGCCTCGCCGCGAGACTTCGGATATAGCCTGTTTAAAGAATATGCGCTGGCGGTCAAGATTATTTCATTCCAGCTCTCCTTTGCAGCTGTCGGGGCTTTCCATGTCGGCATGACCGAGCGCAAGCGTGCGCAGCTTGAGGATGTATCATGATTGTGCCGATGGAACATCTGCTGATCCTTGCAACCCTGCTCTTTGTTCTGGGCCTGGGCTGTGTGCTGGTACGGCGTAATCTGATCATGATTCTGATCGGGGTGGAGATCATGATTAATTCTGTCGGTCTGGTGCTGGTCGGGGCTTCAGCTTTCTGGCAGCAGGTCGATGGCCAGATCATGGTCTTGATCCTGATGGCAATCACTGCTGCCGAGGTGGCCATTGGTCTGGCGCTGGTGGTTTATCTTCATCAGCAAAAAAAGAGTATTGATGTCGGCATTTTTGATGAGATGAGGGGCTGATGGATATTCTGCTGACCCTGATATTGTTGCTGCCATTGGCAGGTGGCGTTATCAATGCCTGCTTCGGCAAGCGTCTACCGCGACCGGTGCCGGTATTTATTGCCTGCGGCGCGGTGATCGGAAGTTTTCTTGCCGCAGTCGGTAGTTTCTCTCTGGCCGCGGGCGACGGCTACCGTCTGGTACTCTTTACCTGGCTGAAAAGTGGCAACTTCCAGGCTGATGTCGGCCTCTTGTTCGACCCGCTAGCGGCAATCATGACCCTGATGGTGACCGGTGTTGCCAGTCTGATTCACCTTTATGCTGTCGGTTACATGGAGGATGATTCTGATCAGGTGCGCTTTTTTGCCCTGCTCAATCTGTTTGTCTTTGCCATGCTGACCATTGTTCTGGCCGATAACCTGCTGTTGTTGTTCCTTGGCTGGGAAGGGGTCGGTTTCTGTTCCTACGGTTTGATCGGTTTCTGGTATCGTAAAAGCGAAAATGCCGCTGCCGGGCGTAAGGCCTTTATCGTCACGCGGATCGGCGATCTGTTTTTTGCGGTGGCGCTGCTGTGGTTGTTTGCCTTGTTTGGAACCATCAGCATTGAAGGGATCAATGCCCAGGTGGCGGGGCTGGATATGACCACTATCACCCTGCTCAGCCTGCTGCTCTTGGTTGGCGCTTGTGGCAAGAGTGCTCAGCTACCGCTGATGAGCTGGCTGCCTGATGCCATGGCCGGACCCACACCCGTGTCAGCACTGATTCATGCCGCGACCATGGTCACTGCCGGAGTTTATTTGCTGTGTCGCATGTTCCCCCTCATTTCTCTTTCGCCTACAGCTATGGCAGCTATTGCTCTGGTCGGTATCGCTACGGCGCTGTATGCCGCCACCTGTGCTCTGGCGCAAAACGAAATTAAACGGGTGCTGGCCTATTCCACCATGAGTCAGGTCGGCTACATGTTTCTGGCGGTTGGACTGGGCAGTGTTTCGGCGGCCATGTTTCATCTGATTACTCACGCTTTTTTCAAAGCGCTACTCTTTATGGCGGCCGGTTGTGTTATCAATCTCGCCGGTCATGAGAATGATATCCGCCGCATGGGTGGCATGCGCCGGCGCTCCCCCCTGGTCTTCTGGCTGTTTATCGCCGGGCTTTTGTGTCTGGCCGGCGCCCCGCTGACCAGCGGTTTCTTCTCCAAGGATCTGATCCTGGCGACGGCCTTTGCCCACGGGGATCTCTTCCATCAGGGGCTTTACGGCTTAGGGGTGGTGACCGCGCTGCTGACGTCCTTCTATTGCTTCCGGTTGGCCTATCTGGTGTTTGGCGGTGATTATCGCGGCGATGAATTACCCCATGAGCCCAATGGCCTGATGTTATGGCCTTTGTGGCCCCTGGCATTGTTGGGCCTGGGTGGTGGGCTGCTCAATCTGCCCCACCTGTTTGGCGGCGACTCCTGGCTTTCCGGCTGGCTCGGGCGCGAGCAGGATATCTTGCATCTGACCATTACCAGTGAATATCTGCTGATCGGAACGGCGCTGGCGGTTTTTGCCCTGGGCTGGCTACTGGCAGCATTGCGCTATCGTCGCTATGTTCACCGTCCGGGATCCGTAACCGCTGAATTTTTGCTTAATGGCTGGCGTGCTGATGAGCTGTTCGATCTGCTGCTGGTGCGGCCGTTCAAGAAGATCGGGCGGTTCTGTTCCCAGGGGGTTGAAATCGGGCTGATTGAAGGGGTGCTCAGTGGCACCGTACGAGGTTGTAATGATCTGGGAACCCGCCTGCGTGGCCTGGGTGCCGGCAAGGTTAACCTTTATCTTCACGGTCTGGTGTGGGGCTTTGTGGTGATTGTCGGGTGGTTTTTATTACGTGCCCTCATTTAGAAATATTTTATCAAGGAATTTGTCTGATGTTGATACTGCCGGAAAGTAAAGGATAACTGCAATCATGGCGATCGACTTTCCCCTGTTAAGCTTCTTGCTCTTTACGCCGTTAGCAGGCGCGCTCTTGTGCCTGATACTCGGGGTTGGGAACAGCACGGCTCCGCGTTGGGTGGCACTACTGACCGCTGGCGGCGTCTTTGTTTTCAGTCTGCTGGTGTGTCTGCTGCAGACGCCGACTGCCGAGTGGTTGCTTTATGAGGATTATCGCTGGATTGAGCAGTTCGGCATCCGCTATACCCTGGGACTTGATGGGCTTTCGTCGGTGTTGATCCTGTTGACGGCTTTTCTGCAGGTATTGGCGGTGCTGGTTTCCTGGCGACAGGAACGTGCGCCCGGTGTCTATTTCGCCCTGTTGCTGGTGCTGCAGATGGCCGCGATCGGGGTTCTGCTGGCCCTTGACCTGGTTCTCTTCTATCTGTTCTGGGAGTTAATGCTGATTCCCATGTTCTTCCTTATTGGGGTCTGGGGATATCGGCGGCGTTTTCAGGCTGCGGTTAAGTTTTTTCTCTACACCCTGATTGGCAGTTTATGTCTGCTGTTGGCAGTAATCAGCCTGTATCTGCTCCACGGGGATCAGACCGGCACCTATACCTTTGCCCTGGAAGCATTAAAACAGACCGAGTTAAGCGCAACCCAGGAAATGATTTTCTTCCTCTGTTTCATGGCAGCTTTTGTGGTTAAAGTTCCCCTGTTCCCCTTTCACAGCTGGCTGCCCGATGCTCATGCTGAAGGGCCGGCTGCCGGTTCGGTTGACCTCGCCGGTCTGTTGCTCAAAACCGGGGTCTACGGCATGATCCGCTTTGCCTTTCCGCTATTTCCGGTAGCGGCACAAAAGGTCCTGCCGTTATTGGCAGTGCTGGCGTTGGTCGGGCTCTTCTATGCCGCCTGGGTGGCTTTTCAGCAGGTCGATATCAAACGGATCGTTGCTTTTTCATCGATCTCGCACATGGGCTTTGTGATTCTTGGTTTGGCCGCATGGAACCAGACTGCCTGGGAGGGAAGTTTATTGCTGATGGTGAATCATGCGATTACGACAGCAGGGCTGTTTGCCGTGGTCGCCATGATCCAACAGCGTACCGGTACCCGCAGCCTTGATCATCTGGGTGGGCTATGGAAAACGCACCCGAATATGTCGGCTTTCTTTCTGCTGTTCTGTATGGCGTCTCTGGGTTTGCCGGGACTGGCAAATTTTGCCGGGGAAATACTCATCCTTATTGGAGTGTTTAGCGTCAACCCCCTGTGGGCAGTGATTGCGGTTGGCGGTATTCTGTTTTCGGCAACGTACACTTTGCGACTGGTACAGGGAACCCTGTGGGGGAGCAATTGCGAGCCCCATGACAAACAGGATCTGCACTCACGCGAATGGCTGGTGCTCATACCCCTGGCGCTACTGGTGGTCGCTCTGGGCTGTTACCCGCAGCCGGTGCTTGACCTGCTACGTGAGCCTCTTAGTTCTCTGTTGCTGGTGGGAGGGATGCCATGAGCCTGGAGTCGTTACAGTCATTGCTTCCCCAGATCCTGCTGGCTTTAGGCTCAGTCGCCATTCTTCTGGGAGGTGCCTGGGTGCGCAACCGGCGCCTGTGGCTGCTTGCTGGTAGCTTGGTGGCTATCGTTGCTGCCCTGACGGCAGCTTTTGTTGAACCGTCACAGATCGATATCCTTGGCATGTACTCGGCGTCAGCCTATGCGCGCTTCTGTACGGTGTTCTGGTCGTTGATTGTTGCTGCGACCTTGATAATCAGTTGTCGCTACGTGGACATTTTCCGTTTTGGCGGCGGCGAGTATACCTCGTTAATGTTGTTTGCGGCGGCAGGGATGAGTCTGCTTTCGGCGGCCACCTCTTTTGTTGGACTGTTTCTCGGGCTGGAGGTTCTGACCCTGGCTCTGTACATCCTCATTGCCTTTCGTCATGGTGACAGCCGCGGCGCTGAGGCGGGGATGAAATATCTGGTTTTTGGTGCGGTGGCAACGGCTTTTCTGGCTTTTGCTATCGCCCTGATCTATGCCGCCACCGGAACCTTTAATCTGCAGGCCGCCGCCGCCGGTTTACAGGTTGATGGCGGTTTGCGCCCGTTGGGGCTGGCCGGCTGGGCGCTACTGCTGGTTGCCATCGGTTTTAAAGTCTCGCTGGTACCTTTTCATCTATGGACACCTGACGTTTATCAGGGAGCTCCGGCACCGGTCAGCGGTTTGCTTGCGACGGCAGCAAAGGGCGCTGTCCTGGCAGCCTTTCTGCCGTTACTGGTGATGTCCGGCGAGGGAATATCAGACATCAAAGCCATTCTCTGGCTGCTGGCGATTGCTACCATGCTGGTTGGCACCTTTGCGGCCTTGCCTCAGACCAATATCAAGCGCATGCTGGCTTATTCTTCGGTTGTGCACATGGGTTATCTCGTGATTGCTCTGATTGTTGCCGGAGAGGATGGCAGCCGCGCCCTGATGTTCTATCTGGTGGTTTATTCCCTGGCTACCTTTGGTGCCTTTGGAATTGTAACCACCTTTGCGGATGAGAACGGCGAGATACAGGACTATGATGACTTGCGTGGACTGGCAGCGCTGCACCCGCGCCGTAGCGCCCTGTTGTCGGTGTTTTTGTTGTCTCTGGCCGGGATTCCACCGCTGGCCGGATTTTTTGCCAAGTTCGGACTCTTTCAGGCCGCTTTTCGAGGAGGGTATGCTGAATTGGCGGTGATCGGCGTGATCGCATCGATCATTTCGGTGTACTACTATTTGCGTCCTATTATCGCCCTATATGCTTCCGCATCCGCGTCTGTCGGTCGCGATGTCGCGGCCCAATCGGAGACCTTATTGCTGGTCGGTTGCGCGGCAATTATCGTCATTCTGGGGGTCTATCCGGCCCCGTTACTGACGCTGGTAGCGCAGATTATTCCCTGATGGTAACACAAACGATATAGTAAAGAGGATAGCGCTTATGTCTGTTGACGCGAAAGTCGCCCAGTTCCTGCAGTCTGAAGCTTTTGCCGTTGCCGGGGCATCATCAAAACCGCATAAGTTCGGCAATAAAATCTTTAAATGCTACCAGCAAAAAGGCTATCGGGTTATTCCGATTCACCCCCTGGAGAAAGAGATCGAGGGAGTTGCCTGTGTTGCCAATGTCACCGAACTGCCTGTGGAGGTGGTCAGTATTTCCGTGGTTACGCCACCTGCGGTTACCGAGAAACTGGTGGTTCGTGCGGCAGAAAAAGGGATCAAGAATATCTGGATGCAGCCTGGGGCTGAAAGTCCGGCCGCAGTGGCATTTTGTAAGCAGCAGGGGATTAATGTCATCGCAGATGGTACCTGTGTATTGGTTCGTTTTGGCTGTCATCATTGAGCAGGTGATTTAAGCATAATCTTTCTTATCCCTTGGGCCGATCAATCAGGATGGACAACCTTTTTTAGGGGCCTCGCTTTATAACCTGCTTGTCTCACAAAAACGCAACTAACAGCTCCGTGGATAGGGTTGGATGTTTAGAGATTTTGAGTCCATCGTAAAAAACATGGGCGATTTGCCCCCATCGCCCGTGGTGGCTACTCGGTTACTGGAGCTCTTACGCGACCCTGAGTTGCGGATTAAAGATCTGGCTAACGCCGTTTCCCTTGATCCGGTGATCTCGGCTAGACTCCTCAAAATTGCCAATTCAGTGATGTATCACCAAGTCAAACAGGTCAGTTCCGTTGATCGTGCCTTAATTGTGGTTGGGGAAAATGTCCTCAAAAACCTCGCCCTCGAATATAGTTTGCGCAGTACCCAGAAAACCTATGGACTGTTGGAAAGAAAACTGTGGGAAAACTCCATCGGCTGTGCTGTAGCCAGCCGGATGATTGCTGATAAGTTAACCGATCTGGACAAAAGCGAAGCCTATCTGGCCGGGTTGCAGCGTCATATTGGTAAGGTGGTGATGATTAACCGTGACAAGGAACTCTATCGCGAAGTGATGCTGATTGTTGAACGCGGTGAGGGCACCTTGCGCGATGTTGAACGTGGCCTGTTTGCCTATTCTCATGAACTGGTCGGCGCGGCTTTGCTCGATTACTGGAATTATCCGAAACGGATTGTCGATGCGACTCTCTATCATCATGATCTTGAGAAATTACGTCAGCTTGATGAAACGACATTCACTTTATGTGCGATCCTTTCTCTGGCAAGTTCTTTCTGCAGCTATTTTGGTATTGGCTTTCAACAGCCGCAAGAGTTTGATTTAACCCTGTGCCACGGCTCCTTGGCCCTCGAAGCCAATCCAATGGTGCTGGAGGATCTTAAAGAGCAGTTCTATCCGGAGTTTGTCAAGGAGCGCAATCTCTTTTTGACGTGACAATCAGCCAACTGTACGGCTGTCAGCACCAGGGGATTTTATCAATGTGTAAAAAGATATTTATTGCTGCAACCGGCCAGAATTGCGGCAAAACCACCACCAGTCTGTCGCTGTTGCATCGGGCGCGGGAGAAATACCCACGGATTGGCTTTATCAAACCTTTTGGTCCCAAGCGTACGATCTATCGCGGCTCCCCGGTTGATATTGATGCGGCGCTGATAGCGCAGGTGTATTCCATGGATGATCGACTTGACCTGATGTCGCCGGTTGTTCTTGATGCGCATACCACGCGTAAGTTTCTCGATGGTGAGGCGGACAGCTCGGCGTTGCTGGAGCAGATTACCCGGGCGGTAAGACAACTTGAGCAGGAGTGTGATTTTCTTATCATCGAAGGTGCCGGCCATTCCGGGGTCGGCTCGGTCATGGGGCTGAACAACGCCCAGTTGGCGCACCATCTGGAGGCTCCAGTGCTGATCGTGGCGGGGGCCGGGATTGGTCACGTGATTGATGATCTGCATCTGAACCTGGCCCTGTTTCGTGAAGCGGGTGCTGATGTACGGATGATTCTGTCCAACAAGTTGTTGAAGAGTAAACGCGATGCGACCGTTCACTATCTGCAAAAAGCTTTTACAAAAACCGCTATCAGAGTGGTTGGTGGTTTCAACTATTCACCGGTGCTGGCGAATCCCACTCTGAAATATCTCTCTGAATTATTACAGGTAGATCTCAAGGCAGAATCGGAGCAAGTCAGTCGTATTGTTCACCATGTCCTCATCGGTGCCGCCTCAACCCAGCGCGTGGTTGACCTTCTCCACGACTCGAGCCTGGTGATTGTCAACAGCAGCCGCGATGAAGTGCTAGTGATGTTGTCGACGCTCTATACCCTGGAAAGGTTCCGCGGTGAACTGGCGGGGATCGTTATCGCCGGTATTGTCCCGGTGGCGCACATCGTTCAGCAGGTTATTGATGACTCAAAAATCCCATACTTGCGGTGTCAAGCGACGGTGGCACAGGTCTATACGACAATCCAGGCAGATGTTGCCAAGATTGGTATTGATGATCATGAAAAAATTGAACTGATTCATCGCCTCGCGGAAACCGAACTCGACTTCGACCTGATTGACAGTATCTTTTAGCTAGCAACCGGGCCCCTTGGTCCTGAGCCCTGTTTCAAAGGAAGTTACAGCCATGGGATTTCTCAGTAAATTGTTCGGCGCGAAAATCAGTGTTGAGGCATTACAGCATGCACTGCAGCAGAAACGTTTTGCTGATGCTGTTTACCTGGCTGATGAGCTCGCCAATCAACCCTTAGGTATTGGTGACGTCGCCCTGGTAGCGCAATGGCGGGCAGAAGCCGGTGATGGTCTGGCGCGCCTGAATCTGCTGGAAGCCAGAGCTAAGCAGGACAATGGCGAAGCCGATGAGGCAAATGATTATTTTGCCATGGCCTTGCAGTATGCCCACAGTGCAGATTTAAAAGAAGAAATAGCTCAGGCGCGGCAGATCCCTTTTGAGGTTTTGTCTTTCTCAGAGTCCGACCCTGAGCCTGGATGCAGTACCTGTGTTGCGGTAGGTGACAACCAACAAGACACGAATACTTTGGTCGATGTTGATGATGCCACCCTTCTTGATTTAATCCTGACGTCCTATCCTGAAAGCCAACGCGAGCGTTATCAACATCGGGGAAAAGACTTCGTGACCGCTTTTTTACAAGCCCACGAGGGGAATGATGTTCAGGCTGATGAATTGTTCAAAAAAATTGAAGAGACGCAACGGGATGATCTCTACTGGTTTGAAGTGGGTTCGCTGCAAGCGCGTATGGGCAATCTGACCCAGGCGAAAGCATCTCTTGAGCAGTCGTTACAACAAAATCCGGATCTGCTGCTGGCGGTTGAGGCTTTGGTTGAAGTATTACTGGCATTAGGACAGATTGACGATGCACGCATCTTCATCGAGGGAAAAATCGATCCAGACAATGATGATAACCATTCCCCCTACCACGCCCTGCTGGTGAGTATTCATAGTCAAGGTCAGGATTGGCCGGCAGCGGTCATTCATGTGCGCCATTGTTTGCAGAAGGGTTACAGTGAGCCTGCTTTTATTGCCCTGGCGGCGGCGGTGATGGAACAGGTCGGGGAGCTTGCAGAGGCAGAAGACTTGCTGAAAAGACTGCCGGCGGGTGGTGGCTGTAAAGGTAGCAGTACCAATCTGCAGCTGGCCGAATTCTATCTGCGTCATGAACGCGAACTGGAGAAGGCCTTTTCCAGTTTTAATGCGGCTGTTAAACAGGATCCCGGAAACCCGCGCTGGCGTTTGCGTCTGGCGCAGACCTGTTTTGCCCGCCAATGGCACAATGATGGTATGCAGTTGTTGCGGCAACTTGGTGATACCTCCACCTTAACGCCAGAGATGGCGGCTGAAGTGGAGCGAATGTTAGCTCATTTTGGCAATAGGTCATCTTAAGCACCGTCATTACCGCATCAGCGAACAGATAAGGACCCCCAAATAGGAGCCCCCGGTCATTTATTAGTTTTCTTGAATAATGTGGCGATGTTGATATACTGCGTCTGCACTTATAATGGACAAAGTTTCCCGGCAGCAAGGATAGGTGAATGGATAGTGGCGCGGCAGGTGCCGTCAATCAGCAATTTAAAAGCCCCTGGGGCTTTGCGCAGTTGCTCGAGCAGATCGACATGGGTATTCTGGTGCTTGATCTTGCCCGGCAACAGGTTGACTATTGCAATGCCGCGCTGTTCGATGTGTTAGGGGATGATTCTCTGAGCCACAGTTACGAGCGTCTTTATGCATTGTTTGTCGCACCGGCTGAACAGTCTGATATTCCTGCCCGCAGTTCCCATCAGGTGCTTTACCAGGACCGCCTGTATGGATATACCATTTATCGGGCAGCGCCGCGTTACTGTTGCATTTTTGTCCGCGATATCACTGAAAAACAGCGTCTGGAGTCAATTGCTCAGGCCATCAATGCTATGGATAATCTGGGCTTTGTTTTTTCCGGCATCCGCCATGAAATCGGCAATCCTCTTAATTCACTGAAAATGGCCTTGATGGCACTACAACAAAGTAATGGTCATGAGAGTCGTGAAACCCTCGATGAATACATAGAGCGCGCACTGGCCGATGTCGGGCGGATGGAGTATCTGCTCAAATCGCTGAAAGCTTTCAGCTTGTATGAACGGGTAGAACTTCATGAGATGTCTCTGATCGAGTTTATGGAAAAGTTCATCGCCCTGGTCGAACATGATTTTCATGCCAGCGGCATCAGAATCCGCACCGCTATCCCGCTGGATATTGGTCAGGTCAGGATTGATGAGCGCGCGCTCCATCAAGCTCTGCTCAATATTTTCAATAATGCAGCCGAGGCATTAAAAGGATGTCGGAATCCGGAAATCCATATTACCACGCAAAAGCGTGGAGAATTGGTGTGGTTAAAAATCCGCGACAACGGTTGCGGGATCAAGTCGGAACAAAAAAAACATCTGTTTCAGCCATTTAATACCAGTAAGCCGCAAGGTAACGGGTTGGGGTTGGTGATTACCAGAAAGCTGCTGGCGATGATGAATGGTGATATCGCCGTTGACAGTTGGCCACAGCGTGGAACCGAAATCAGGGTCAGCCTGCCGTTGGCGGAAACAGCCCAAAAGGAACCGGCACCGACGGATTCTTTCCCCTCCATAACAAACTGACGTAAGTAGGTGGATGTGACATGAAAAAAGTCCTTATTGTAGACGATGAAGCGTCCTTTTTGCTGTCGCTAAAAGATGTGCTGAAGGCTCATCGGGACAAATTTGAAATCCTTACTGCAGAAAATGGCAGCGTCGCTGTTGATTTACTGCGGGAGACCAGCTTTGATTTGCTGGTAACCGATTTGCGCATGCCGGAAATGAATGGGTTCGAACTGCTGGCATGGGTCAGTCGTCATCAACCACAATTGCCGGTAATCGCCATGTCGGCTTTTGGTACCCCGGAGATAGAGGCCCGTTTAAAAAAAATGGACACGCTCCAGTTTATTGAAAAGCCGGTGGACTTACCGTTATTGGAGAAAGCCATTTTCAATGGCCTGAAGGCAGGGGGAAAGAGTTTTATCCGGGGCATTACCCTGGCGACTTTTTTGCAGTTAATGAATGTCGAGAAAAAAAACTGCACCCTGAAAATCGCTGCACCGCAAGGACCCGCCTATCTTTTTGTCGCCAGTGGTGAATTGATCGATGCTGAATATGCGAACACGAAGGGCCTGGAAGCGGCCCTTGAGATTGTCAGCTGGGACGATGCTGAAATTGAGATGGATGGTATCTGCCGGCGGCAGGATGATGTGATCAAATTGCCCCTTGGTCATTTGTTGATCGAGGCATTTCGGATCAAGGATGAAACCGCAGAAGAAGACAAGAAAAAGGCCTCAGAAGGCTCCCCGATCCTCCCCACTGAACCCGTTGCGTCCGCGCCCGTTGATTCTGCACTGGTGCGGACCCTGAGCGGAATCACCAGCGTGCAGGAATTTGCCATTTTCGATACGCAACAAGGCCTGGCGGCAACCAATACCGGTGTCTGCACGATTGCGACATTTGACATCAATGCCTTTACGGAGGCCCTGACCGCGATTGCTCAGGATCTCGATTGGAGTGAATACCGCTCAATGGCTCTGGGTACGACGAAGCGTAATCGCTATTTGTTATTTAATCAACCACAGCAACAGCTGGTGCTCAAACTCAAGCCAGGAGCGCAGGCAGCCCAGGTGCTGAAGGAAATTGAGCGCATTGTTGCCCTGTGAACGTCGGGTTGAATGGTACCACAACGATGGTAGTGCGGGAGGAAGTAAAACGGCATGACCTATATTATAGACGAACTAAAAATGATTCCCGGAGTGCTCGGGGCCTGCTTTGTCCAGGCCAATGTCGGCGTTACGGCAGCGAATCTTCCGGCTGTGTTCAAAAAAGAGCGGCTCGAGTCGATTGGTAACGCCCTGGCAAAAATCTATACTGCCGGGGCTGCGACCTTAAATGATTTTTCCTGCTTGTCTCTGCATTTTGATGAGTCCGTTATCGTTGCCCGTGCTGTTGGTGCCGATACCTTCTGTTTCGTCATCTGTGACCCCGCTTATAACCTCAATACCCTGATCACGTCTCTGGATTTGCTGCAAGAAGAAATTGGTGATCACAGCGATCGGGAAGGATAGCGATTATGGCAACTGCAAAGGACTTTGTCGTACGGATCAGCAAGGTCTCCGGTGTTTCCGGATGTTTATTGATCAAGCGCGACGGAACCCTGGTAGGCCGTGCTATTGAAGACCCGGAAAACTACACGATCCTGATGCAGATCAGTGACAGCCTGGCTCATGATATACAAGGCAATATCGGTGCAAATAATTGTCGTTCTGTTAGTTTTGGCTGCCAGGGGGATGGCAATTTCTATGTTTTCCCGATCGACAATTATCTGCTGGGTGTGCTAGCTCAAGCCGGAACAGATCATATTGTCATGCTCGATGAGGTTTATCGCTTGATCGGCCGGGTGACAACCGGAAGTTCCTGAAGCGGCTTGTAGCGTTAAAGTGCAGGATCGGTTTGCAAAGGAGATGTTATGTTGGATTTAGTGCGCCAACGGCGCAGTGTGCGCGTTTATAAACCGCAGGAGGTTGAAGATGAAAAGCTGGAGTTGCTAGCCGAGGCCTTGTTGCGAGCCCCGACCTCAAGAAATTTTCAGCCTTGTCATTTTGTAATGATTCAAAAACGCCAGTTGCTCGATAAATTGATCAATGCCAAGCCCCATGGAACGGCGTTTTTTGCGACCGCGCCGCTGGCAATAGCAATAGCTGCTGATCCTTGCGTTTCTGATGTCTGGATCGAAGATGCTGCTGTTGCTGCTACTTTTGTGCAATTGGCTGCAGAGAGCCTGGGATTGAAAAGCTGTTGGGCCCAATTGCGTTTGCGCCGCCACAATGATGACATCAGCGCTTCTGAATACGTCAGGGATCTACTTGAGTTGCCGGCCGGGATGGAGGTGCCGATAGCCATTGCCGTTGGCTATCCTGGCGAACAAAAGGCTGGTCATTGCGCAAACTCATTACGCACTGAAAAGATCCACCATGAAGGTTTTAACTCCTAGATTCTGCTGTTATTGATCAGTTTTTTGTGTCAAGGGGTTGATTTCCATGTAAGGAAATGACACCCTGAGTAACAAAGCAAGGCAAATGTGGTGCCTTGACTATTTGTGACTTAAAAAAACAGGAGATGACATGACAGCAGTAGCAACAGGGAGTAAAATTAAAGTTCATTACACCGGCACCTTTGATGATGGCGAAGTTTTTGACAGTTCACGCCAGGCAGAACAGCCTTTTGAGTTTGAGGTCGGTGCCGGTCAGGTGATCCCTGGGTTTGACAACGCCGTAGTCGGTATGAAAGCCGGAGACACCAAGCAGGTGCGCCTGACGGAAGAAGAAGCCTATGGGCCCTACAATCAGGAGATGATTTTCGATGCCGATCCTAATCAGTTTGAAGATGGTTTGTCTCCCGAAGTGGGGCAACAGTTTCAGACCCAGATGCAGGACGGAACCCCTTTGTTGCTAACCGTTAAGGCGGTCAGCAATGATAAAATCACTTTGGATGCCAATCACCCGATGGCTGGTAAGGCCCTCAATTTTGATCTGGAAGTGGTCGAGGTGGATTAGTTTCCCCGCGTGTTGACCCAAAGCTTTATCCGGCCCGATATTTTTATATCGGGCCTTTTTAGTTGGGGGTCAGGCAGTTTCAGCAGCTGATAGCTAGGCCCCAGGCAGCGCTGATGAGGAGTAATGTCAGGCTTCCACACAGCAGGTTATTGCGGGCTGAAGTTTTGTTATTTCCAGGCAAGAGGGAAAAAAATATTGCCAGCATTGCGCCACTGATAAAACCAAACAAGTGAGCGCCAATGTCAGTGCTTTCGTCCCCTACCCCGAGCATGGCAAGCAATCCCACCGCTGCGGCAAGGGGTAATGGCCAGCGCCGCCACAAACTGGAACGATAACGCAGCAGATTGTAAAGAGCCAGCAAGCCAAGCGCACCAAATACTGCAGTAGATGCACCGATAGAACGATGAGTGGGGGACTGCACCAGAGCGTTGAGGCTGTTGCCCAGGGTGCCGGCGATCAGGACAAGGAAAAAAGCCACCCCGGATCCCAGGGTGCGGCACAGTCGCAGCATCAGAAAACCACCAAAAGCCAGATTGCCAAGCAGATGCAGAGAGCCGGAATGCAGGGTCAGGGCGGTGATCGTGCGCCACCACTGGCCGCTGCGGATGTGGCTGACATCGGCGCTGCCGAGTGCAAGCCAGTCGATGTTCTCTAACCCGAACAGTGACAAGTGCTGATAGCTTAAGGGATGGAACAGGAGCAGGGTAATAATAACCCAGATGGTTGTTGCGTGATTGTCTTTTAAAGGAGTTTGAGGGGGTGGCGGTGGTGGCCAGTTGCGGTTTTCCTCCTCGTAGCTGTTCAATTCTTTCAGCGCTTCCTGAAAAGAATCGACCGGAACCAGCAACTGGAGATAGTCACCATTTTTTTCGCTGCGCCAGGGGATGCGTCGAGCCTGGAGTACCAATGACCAGTTCTTGACCTGGCGTTTGCTTAACGAACGGCTGGCAAGCCCATCCTCAAGCTGGGGGGGGATAGCAACCCAATCGGGGCGATCAATGTTGTGGGCCGATTTTAAATCCATGCCTTATCATGCCAGAAACAGATTTTTAAGTGGCGGTCTTTTTGTCGGTCAGTTCAAGATAACGTCCCCTGATGGAGGGAGGCAGGCACGGTGATGAATAAACATTTCAAAACGGGGATGAGTGTCAGGATGCTGGCTGTTGAGTTGAGCTTGTGGCAACAGATTGTTGCCGCAGTAGAATCGCATTGCGCCGCGGTTTCGAGATCGCAACTGCTGGAACGGCTCGCGATCATTCCGGTGGTACCGAGCAGGGCCAGCAGAAGACTTGGGTGTTATGCTTTTCGTGGCCGGGAGCCGGTGTGTATCCGGCTGCAATTTGCTCAGGAACCGGAGAGCCTGCGCCAGACGTTCCTGCACGAGATTGCCCACGCCTGTGATCATCTGTCACAGCAGAAAGAATCCCGGCAACGTATCGGACATGGCACCGGTTGGCGTCAGTGGGCCCTTGCTCTGGGGATAGGCACTGCCACGACCGGTCGTAGCGCAGCGGTTGACTCTTTACATCAGCAGCGCCGGAAGCTGGTGGCTGTTTGCCTGGAGTGTGGCGCAGAAATCTATCGGGTACGACGTCTGAACCGCAACAATCGCTATCTTCATCCCCCCTGTGGCGGGGTTCTCAAGCCGATGTGAAATACTTTACCCGTGCTTAACATATCTTGACATACTCGAGCTGATAAAATCTGCTATCTTCCGCTAGTACCCTGTAACCCATAAGCTATCACATCTTGCTTGTCTTTTGACGCGTCAACTGCGTTATGACCAACGCTGATTAGCTATGGCTGGGCAGCGTCGGTCATGCCTTGTTGCCCCGCCAAAATCCTGCGCAATTTTGCGACATTCTATGAGTTACAGGGCACTAGTCATTCTAACCCTTGGGAGATTCCTGCAATGAATATGCGTAAAATTACTTCTCTGACTTCTCTGGTTGCTTTTGTTCTGTTGCTGCTCAGCAGTGTTGTCCTCTATATCGTTCCCGCCGGTCGGGTGGCTTATTGGGCCGATTGGAGACTGTGGGGGTTAAGTAAGGAAAGCTGGGGAGCCGTGCATATCAACCTCGGTGTCCTTATGCTGATAGCGATGGTTTTTCATGTTTATTACAACTGGGGGTCAATTGTAAGTTATCTGAAAAACAAGAAGAAAGAACTGCGAGTTGTCACTGCTGATTTTATTGTCTCAGTCGTTGTTACTCTGCTGGTTATTGTCGGCACACTTGCGGGCGTTCCTCCATTGAGCAGCATTATTCATCTTGGAGAAAAAATCTCTGAAACTGCCAATATTCAGTATGGTGAGCCCCCTTATGGCCATGCCGAGCTCTCGGCTTTTTCTGACTTTGTCAGGAATATCAATGCTCCCCTTGAGGGCAGTCTATTGAAGCTGGAACAGGCCGGTATTCAGGTAATTGCACCCAGTCAAACCATCCAGAGTATCGCTGCCAATAATAACATCGCCCCGCAGGCACTTTATCTGCTGATTAAACCGGAAGTGGGGGAATCTTCCGCAGCGATGCCGGAAACAGCGCCGGCAGGTACCGGCAATCGCACCCTGGAGCAACTTTGTTCCATGTACCAGCTTGATGTCACACAGATTATCGCCGGATTGGCACAACAGGATATCATTGCGCAGCCGCAGCAGACTATGAGAGCGATTGCTGTGGCCCACAGCGTTGATCCTCATGCAATTTACGCAGCGATTTACGCCATCGTCGCCGTGGAATAAACGGTAGCGCCAGGTGCCGGAGCACGTGGCCCCAACTCGGGCACCTGGCGTTGGTGGTATTAAAGGGTAAGAAGGAAATCGAGAACCTGCTGCGGGTGTTCGGCGGCTTGTGCAACCTTGGGCCAATGTTTGATAACGGCTCCCTGCTCATCGATAAGGACTGTTGAGCGGATACAGCCCATGCTGGTTTTGCCGTACAGGGTTTTTTCTCCCCAGGCCTGATAGCTTTGCATCATGGTTGTCTCAGGGTCGCTGAGCAGGGTAAATGGCAGAGCGAACTGGCTGATGAACGTGTCGTGGGATGCCAGGTTGTCTTTACTGACCCCGAGCAGTTTGACATTCATCTGCGCTAGCTGTTCATGCATCTCAGCAAAAGCACAAGACTCTTTGGTGCAGCCGGGGGTGTTGTCTTTGGGATAGAAGTAAATGATGAGTTTTTTGCCGGCATAGTCAGCGAGTTGGTGTTGCTTGCCATCGCTCCCGTGCAGACAGAAATCGGGCGCAGTCTGTCCCTGTTGGATCGCCATAAAAATTATCCTTTCTCGTCTTCATCTAAAAGTTGTTTGAGCTTTTCCAGTTTTTTACTGGTTGCTGATTCGACCAGGTCTTCGCCGAACATCCAGCGTAGTTGTCCTAGCATCAGGGTCACATCGGCCAGTTCATCAATCACCTCTTGCCGGCAGATCTTGCCCCGCTTGAAATGTTTGAGAGCGGCAATCAGTTCAGCACACTCTTCTATCGCCTGATCGTATTGAGCGTCAATTCCCCAGCGGGCAATGGTTGCCTGGTAGATTTTATCCATTGGTTAAGCCTTGTCGAAAAATCGGAATGAAGGTTGTTTTTCACTATTAAATCATGTTTGTCACAACGAGGAGGATAGGAATCGGCGGCGGCAGTTAATAAATTGGTTGACAATATTTGCAAAATCTAATAAACTGGTCTGCTAATGGGGGAGCAGCTGGAGCGTTTAAGTGAATCTTCTCATTGCCTTGATGTTGAGTTCTGGTAGCCTGTTCCTGTTGGTGTCTCTGGTTCCTGTTACAAGGATTATCAATCATCCGGGGGCCACAGGCATTGTCAATTACTGGCGTATGCTCACCGCTTTAATCTGCCTGTTTTTGTGCGGTTACCTGGCCTATGCATGGTTTTTCTGGTGGAACTATAGAGACCTGATCGATCTGATTGTCCCGACTGTTTTTTTCCTGGGGGCGGTGTTTGTTCTCCTGGTAACCATACTGGCTTTAAAAACAACCCAGGAGTTGCAACGAACTTATCAGCTCGAACAAGATAGCATTATGGATTCCTTGCTCGGAATTTACAATCGCAGTTATCTGGATCGACGGCTGCTGGAACAGTTTTCCAGTGCCAAGCGTTATAGTCACGAGTTGTCGGTGCTGATGATCGATATTGATCATTTCAAGTCAGTGAATGATAATTGGGGCCATCAGGTTGGGGATCAAGTATTGCAGAATGTCACTCGCATGATCAAAAGTCAGGTGCGCGAAACAGATACTTTGTGTCGCTATGGTGGGGAGGAGCTTTTTATTATACTTCCTCACACCGGCGGCCACGCGGCAATGGTCAAGGCTGAGTTAATTCGTGCTGAGATCGAAAGGGGCGAAGATTATCCCCAGGCGCTCACGGTGAGTATTGGTGTTGCTACAGTAACCAGTCAGATCGGTTCGGCACAGGATCTGGTCTGGGAGGCTGATATGGCATTATATCGAGCCAAAAAGGGGGGCCGGAATCGTTCCGAATTCTATTCACTCCGGGCTTCTTAAATGCTTTAGCACTCAGTGCGCAGTGATTTGCCCTGTCCACCCAAAAAAAATCTCTGAGGGGTGTTACAGCCATAACGAGACTTACTTCAGATGGTATCGGGACGTTCCTTATTTAAAAACAGCGCAAGTTTTTCTTCTACCAGGTTGAGGTGCTCCAGCATTCTAGCTCGGGCACGCTCCGGATCGCGCGCTTCAATCGCTTCAAGAATTTCACGGTGGTGATTAAGCAGTCGTTCAACATACCCTTCCTTGCTGTAAAATTCCCCAAGGGCGACCATAATCGTGGTTTGAAACAGGGTCTGAATGGTGTTCAGGACGTGAACCTGAATGGTGTTATGGGTTGCTGCGGTAATCGTCAGGTGAAACTGGAAGTCGATTTCCGGATCCCACCCGCCACTTTCTGCCTGCTCCTCCATCACCGTGTAGATTTCGCGCAAGCGATCAATTTCCGGTTTTTCTGCGCGTTTTGCTGCCAGGTACGCGGACCAGGTTTCCAGGCCCATGCGAACCTCGGTCAGGGCATGGAGCATACGTGGGTCGCGGCGCTCGACCATGCTGGCCAATGGGTCAGCCATGGTCATGTCGGCGAGGGAACGGACATAGGTGCCTCCGCCCTGACGGGACTCGAGAAAGCCCATCGCTTCAAGAACCATAATCGCTTCACGCACTGACGGACGACTGACACCTAAAAAACTAGCCAGTTCACGTTCAGATGGGATGCGCTGACCGGGGCCGAGATCACCGCGTGAAATCAGTTCTTTGATCTGGTCAACAATTTCTTCTGATAATTTTTTTGGACGAATCGGTTTGAATACTGTGGCCATCTCTGTCTCCGATTTATATGGTAAGACCTTTTAGCATACCTATTAATTAAAAACAAGAGATGATAGAGCCACAAGAGGAGGGGTCATGTGGAAGGTTACTCCCGCGCTTTCTGACTTCGTTTATAGCGGGTAAACCACTCCTGAAAATCCTTTTCTTCGTGTTCCATTTCAAAGGCATTAACCAATCCACGCGCCAGGGAAACAGCAACGGCACGATTGCGCAGGTTAAAGGAATCGCCATGTTTTTCACTGTGAAACTGTTCTTGATCGAGTCCCAGTTTGTTATACAGGGAGTTCAGTCGGCTCTGGATGCCACGGCGCGAGAGATAACGGCGCTGTGCCATCAGATTGTCGGTCAATCCCAGGGATATATCGAGTAGCGCCTCGTATTCGATATCAGATAAGGCCGTCAAGCTGTGACCGGCACGTCCTTGTACTTTGCGGACTTCAGGGGCAATCCAGCATTGTTCATCGATCAGGACGGTGCGGATGGCTGAGCTGATTTGTTCTTTACTTGCTGATTTGAGGATATAGCCATAGACCGTTTCAGGTGGAACAATTTTAACCAGAGAACGTACATACATTTCGTCTTTAAATTGACTCCAGAAAACGATCCGCGCCTGGGGCTGTTTGCTCCATAACTGGCGGGCAAATTCAACGCCGTTCAGTTCCGGCATCTGAATATCACTGATAATTAAAGGCCGATCACGTTCGCTGCCAATTTCCAGTGCGATCAATCCGGTTGGGGCACGGGTAACGGTGACCTGCTCCGGCCATTGGGAAAAGAGTTGTTCGAGAAACTCTAAGTCTTTAGGGTTGTCTTCAGCGATAAGAATTTCCAGAGGGGTGGACATGTTTGTCTCCGTCAACTTGAGATGCCGGTGTGCAGGGTGAGTTCAAAACGGGTACCGCTCGAAAAGCGTGATGGTTTCCACTGGACCTGGGCACCAATGGCTCTGGCGCGCTCACGAATGTTATTAAGTCCGCGCCCTTGTTCGTTGTTCCGGTCGCTGTTAAAACCACAGCCGTTGTCTTCTACAGAAAATACCAGGGTTGCTTCGCGCAGTTCCAGGTTAACCTCGTAGCGGCTGGCTACCGCATGTTTGTGAACGTTCTGGATGGCTTCAATGGCAACTCGATAAATGGTCAGTTGTTTGATCCGATCGAGATTCAAGTCAGCCACCCGCGGATCGATATGGAGATGACAGGCCGGGCTGCCGGTCGGTTGCCCAAGCTGATCAATATGGGCCTCGATAGCTGCGCCGAGGCCAAGAATATCGAGGGTTTGCGGGTGCAGGTTGTTCATGATGTCGCGTAGGTTGGCGATTGTCTTATGAAGATCGCGTTCGAGATTGCCGATGCGGTCGTCAACAGTATCCTGACCCTGTAGTTCGGTCAGGGATTGCAAGCCGCGCAGAATGCCGGACAGATCTGACAATGATTGGTCATGGAGATCCATGGCAATGCGGCGACGCTCTTCTTCAGCACCTTCGAGCAGTTTTTCAGTACCTACAACTTGAATCAAGCGGGTCGCCATGCGATTGATGGAACGCGCCAGAACATCCATTTCATCTTGAATGCGCTCGGGAGCCGGCGGTAAATCAAGGCTACCGTCGGCAATACGGGCGGCATTGGCGGAGATGGTTTGAATACGGCTTAAAATGCGCCGACTGAAATAGATGGAGATTGACAATCCCAGCAGTACGGCAATGATCAACACGCCAATAGTCACCAGAACCGTCCGTTCAACCAGTTGGGTGATATCCTGTTCATGGGCTTGACGCATGTGGTTTCGATGGCTCTGAGTCAGGTTGGAGAGACCTGAAAGTTCGGCGCGCAACTGGGCAAACAGGGGTGCCATGTTTTCAGGTTCGAGACCGGCAGCAGGGTTAATGCTGCGCGCCAGGTCGGCCAGATAGGCAATTTGTTCAGAGCTTTTTACGGTTCCAATCGGCTCAATCCGGTCAATGGCAGAGAGCAGGCGTTCATAAAGGTCAACAATTAACGCCAGATCTTCCGGTGCTGCCATCCCGCTGTGCTGAATGACACGCAATAAAACGTGCAGTCTGCGCGCTGCCATATCAGCCTCAGCCAGTGCAACAAAGGTGGTTTCAGCCGCTTTGATGCTGCGTCTTTTGCTGTTGAGGTCCCAATAGGTATAGTGCATAAATCCCAGGAGCAGCAGGAGCAGCAGCAGGATCAGTGCGGGAGCGAGCAGTATTTGTTGTTTGACCGTTATGCGCATCTGCGGATGCTATCATGTACGTTGAAGGTTGAGACTGTGCAGATACGCAGAGACGTCATTTTTTCAGGCCAAGATGGCGAAATGCCGAATCGGCAAAATCGACCATCCCCTCGATGGTTTTTCGGTAGAGCCGACGGATAGGCACATCATTGACATGGAGCTGATCATCAGTTTTTTGCAGAAGAATCTTGTCACCTGGAGCAAGAGCTGCCAATGCGGCACCGGCCTGCGGGTCAACGCCGATCAGGAAACGGTAGTCATGTTTTTCGTGGCGGACGGAAATTAACAGCAAGGTGCGCTCAGTGTCGCCACTGCGAAAATTGTGGCGCGACGTTTTTTCCAGTAGCCGAGCCACGCACCGCTGCTTTTCACCAAGGACCGTCTCCAGGCTCATGCCCGCGGGTTTAAGTTGACCGAGGGAAATCTCTTCACCGGGTTGATAGCTTGTCGGTTTGCGTTGAAGAAAACTTTGTTCGGTTTCCAGTAACACGACGACGTTGTTGTTGATCGGGCCGCCAATGGAATGCGACAGGGCAGCCTGGTATTGGCCGCTGGTCAGAAAACGGTGATTTTCTACGATCTGGATCATGCCGGTAGCCCCGAGGGGGTGCCCACGTCCTTTAAGGCCACCAGTCAGGTTGGTTGGAAAACGCCCGCCGGGGCCGGTAAGGCTATCATCGAGAAGTCCTTCGAGGAGCTGTCGGCGGGGAATAACCCCGAGGTCGACCAGGTTGATCGGGCCAAAGCCGTTAAACGGGTCGTGCATGTTGATATGGATATTGGTGGCCAAGCGCTCAAGCCCGCTGAGCTTGGCCTTTTCCAGTGCCTGGGCAAGGGCGATGCGGGTGGCTGGAAAGCTGGTAAAAGTCAGCCGGTCGGCAATGGTGGGGATGTCGGTTCCGGATCCGACGCCACTGACCCGGACAGCGCTCGGGGACGCTGTTAGCAGGCAGGCGGCGACGCCATCCGACATGGGACAGAAATCGTAGTAATGCAACGGGTCGTAGTAAAGATAGTTTTTGCCATTGTTGATGTCGGCAAAATAAGTTTCGACCGGGATCTCATAATTCAGATGGGCATCAGGGTTCTGTGCGGCAAAGCGTTGGGCGCGTTCGGTAAGGCGCGCTGAGAAGGACATCCATTCGTCATCAGACAGATTGAATTCTTCCATCAGGCTACGTGCGACCAGAGCTCCGCAAGCCGGCATGGTCAGGCCATATTCTGCTTCTTCGCGATCAATAACCCCGGCGACAATGCGTGTTGCTGCAGCGGTTGTAGCATCGGTCATTTTCTGGATGCCAATAGCAAGGACCTGGTCATGCTGCCCGGAAGCGACCTCAAGATAGGCAGCCTCAAAGGCGCTGGCGCCGGAGGACGAAGCCGTGTCAACCAGAATCGATTTGGCTCCACTGATGCCGAGGCGGCCACTGATTTTTGCTGCTACATTGTCGATGCCGGAAAAAGCGAAAGGATTCTGGCTGCCGACAATAACACAACCAATTTTTTGCTGAGCGAGACTCCGGCTGTTCACCAGGGGTTTGAGCTGATCGACAAGCTCAAAGAAGCTCAGTGCCGGGCGATGATGACCATTGTATTTGCCAACCGGGAGCATGAAAGAGTCTGCCAGATAGACTGGTCGTGGCTGAAAGGACATCAGCTTCACCTCCTGTTGAATATTAGGAGAAATAGGCAAAAAAAACCCCGAAGACCTGGAGGGGGGGTAGGTCTTCGGGGCCGGAGTCTCCCGAAAGAGATCCATTAGCTGAAACTCTACACGAAGAGCTAATGGTTGTAAAGTAAAAAAAGGGTAAAAAACATCACAGCAGTGAAAAGCGATTGTCGGCTAAAAAAATTGACCCGAGGTCCGAGGTTATCCCTTGAGGCGGTTATTCTGGTTTTTCGGCAAGGTCATGGCAAAGCGACTTCCTTGTCCGGGGGTGGAGGAAACGCTGATGTTTCCATGGTGGGCGTCAACGACCCACTTGACGATGGCTAACCCCAGGCCTGTACCGCCATCGTATTGGTGGATTTTTTTATCAACCCGGTAAAACTTTTCAAAGATATGTTGCAGGTGACGATCCTCAATACCAATTCCGGTGTCGCTGATCGTGATCGTCACCGCAGATTCCGTGACCTGGGCCGCAATGCTAACCACCCCGTGTGTTGGGGTATAACGAATCGCATTGGTCAGTAAATTCAGAAGGGCTTGTCTCAGGCGCAGTTCGTCAGCGTTGATAGTGGTGCCCTGGTCTGGACAATCCAGCTCGAGCAGAATCTCTTTTTCCCTGGCAAGAACTTGCCCTTGGCGTTGCAGGTCATTAAGCAACTGATGCAGGTCAATGGCCGTTGGTTGGAGCGGAACTTCTCCCAAATCGCTTTTGGATAAGGTCAGCAGATCGTCAACCAGAAAACTCATGCGCGTGATCTCTTCCAGATTAGACTCAAGCACCTGGCGCATATTGGTAGCCTCATTTCGGCAGCGCAGGGCAATTTCGGTTTCACCGCGCAAAATTGTCAAGGGGGTACGCAGTTCATGGGCAACGTGAGCAGCAAATTGACGAGCCCGGTGTAGAGCAGAAAACATCCGCTCGTTTAAGCGATAACAGCTTTCGGCGAGTTGGCACAATTCGGCTGAATTGGACTGGTCTGTGGCGAACGGTTTGGGGGGCTGATCAGGGCTGATATTGTCAATATATATGAGCAAACGTTTTAACTCTTCGGTTTTGTGATTGCGTTGCGGATTAAGAAAATAGCGAGCGGCCGCCGCCATGATAAGAAGCGATCCAAGCAGTAATACCAGGCGCCAGCGCAACAGGTGCGCCGAAAAGGAGCTAATATCGGTACTCAGGATCTGATAACCGACTATTATGTCAGTGTTTTTTGTTGCCCATAGCAGGGCGCGACGGGTTTTCCCTTGGTTGGCGGTAAAAAAGAAGGTTATGTCATCCGTTGGCAGCTTGTCCGGCATGGCAAGCTGTGAGTGGATCCCTGAGGTCGCCAAGCAGATCAGGTCCCCACGGGGTGAATAGTGGGCAAAGGACCATTCGTCAAGAAGCTGTTGCAGGGGCGCCGCAGCCAATTCACATGAAGTCGCCGTCGTTATCACTTCTGATGGCGAGGTTTGCTGGAGATAGTCAAGAGTGTTGGCAGTCAGTTGCAGTTCTGTATCAATGCGGTCAAGCATTCCTTGATGAAGGGAGGATTGCCACAAAAAACCGCCAACTCCCAGGATGACCGCCAGGGCCATGAGGGGAGGAGATAGAAACTGTCTGCTGAAGGTTGTAAGGAAGGTCAATCTATTCCGACTCCCTGAGCATATAGCCAACCCCGCGCACCGTGTGGATCAGCTTTTTGTCAAAGCCGCGATCGATTTTTTTGCGCAGATAATTGACGTAGACATCGATAATATTGGTGAAAGTGTCAAAGGTGTAATCCCACACTTGCTCAGCAATCATCGTTCGCGTCAATGCCTGATTAGGATTACGCATGAAGTATTCGAGCAGTGCGTATTCTTTAGTGGTCAGGTCGATCTCCTTGTCATTTCTCCAGACCTTGTGCGATACCGGGTCGATGTGTAGATCAGCAAACACCAGTTCGGCGCCGCGATCCCGTGCGTTGCGCCGAATCAGGGATTTGGTGCGCGACACCAGTTCGGCAAAGGCAAAAGGTTTGGTCAGATAGTCATCGCTGCCGCTGTCAAGGCCGGCGACGATGTCTTCAACCGTATCTTTGGCGGTCAGGCAAAGGATCGGGGTGCTGATGTTTTTCTCGCGGAGGGTTTTGATCGCACTGAGCCCATCCATTTTAGGGAGCATGACATCCATCAGGATCAGGTCGTAACTTCCAGTGGTGGCCAGGGCTACTCCTGCTTCGCCATCTTCGGCGAGATCGACAGAAAATCCTTCCTCCTCGAGGCCACGCTTGATAAAGCCGGCGACTTTTTTTTCGTCTTCAACAACCAGGATGCGCATGGACTGTCTCCTTCAGATCTTAACCAACCAGGATGGTGCTCGCAGTTAATTTTAATGTAAAAGGCTGTTCGGGTAGAGCGTGTAATGGCTGTAAGCCTCTTATTTCATGTGTTAAAGCTTGAAATTCTTTTCTTGAATAGTGAATGCTCATGAGAAGTTTTCGGAGACTTTAGCAGACCGGGATGTTGAGCGCAAGGATAATAATAGCGTTTTTTAATTTTGTCTAAGGGTTTTGTTAGCAGTATGGTGGCGATGGGTTTGAGTCGTTGCGTCCTGATTAGGTAAAACCGGGCAAAAGGGAGATTATTTGTTGATTTTTATATATAGTTTCTGCTAATTAGTGAGAATGAAAGAAAACTATTTATCCATCGATGTTAAACTTAAGGGTGTATTCGTTGAGCCGGCATGCGCCGTGCTGATGGAGCAACAGAGCTGTGGCATCCTGGTTGATGATCAACAGTTGGACACCTTTGACGTGCCCGACATCCCTTTGGATCAGGATAAAGATTATACCCTCGAGGCCTGTTTTGTGACGGAAGTGCCGGTTGAGAAACTGCTTGAGCAGTTAACCTCGGCTTTTGCTGCGTTGCCGGTGTTCACACCCGGGGCAATCAGTTTGACGGTCAGCAAATCGTTGCCGCAGGTTGATTGGGCTCAGAGCTGGAAACAAAACTTTACCAGTTTTCAGATTGGCAATCGACTGATTGTTCATCCTAGCTGGGAAACCCCGCTTGTCGAAGAAACCCAGGTAGCGATCGAAATTGATCCGGGCATGGCCTTTGGTACCGGAACCCATGCAACGACGAGACTGTGTCTGGAAGCCATTGCCGAGCAAATGGAAAGTCATCAGCATCCGCTGCAATTGCTTGATGTCGGTACGGGATCAGGTATATTAGCAATAGGTGCTGCGGCATTGGGATGTGATCAGGTGGTGGGAATCGATATTGATCCGGTTGCTTGTGAGGTTGCGCGGGAAAATGTCGAGCGTAATCATCTTGGCGGACAGGTAACCATTGCCACCGATCTTCTGGAAAATATCGATAGTACTTATGACCTGGTGGTTGCCAACATTCTTGCTGAGGAAAATATTCGCCTCAAGGAGGCGTTGATTAAACACCTGCAGCCAGGAGGATGGCTGATTTTATCAGGTATCCTTAAGGAGAAAGAATCCCTGGTCGCAACTGCCTTTTCCGGCGCGGGGTTAAGCGCGTTGCCGCCACGCAGCCGCGAAGATTGGGTCTGTCTGGTGTATCAACGACAACAAACGGTATGAGAAGCTTTTTGGTAACGGATGTCAATTTTCGACCGAACGAAAGCGTCCTGTTACCTGAAGAAGTTCAGCATCATCTGATCCGGGTGTTGCGTCTCGAACCAGGAGCGACATTTCGGCTTTTTGATGGCTGTGGACTGGTTGCTGAAGCCGTTTTGCAGGATCATGGTCGTGCCTGCTTGTGTAACGTCCATGACAGCTTGCCGGCGTCCTGTCAGATCAGACTGATTCAGGGTGTTCCCAAGGGGGACAAAACTGAACTGATCCTGCAAAAGGGGACGGAACTGGGAGTCAGTGAATTTCACCTGGTTACGACTGAGCGTAGTGTTGTTCGCTTTAAAAAAGACTCGCGCCAGCGGTTACGTTGGCAAAAGATTATCCAGGAAGCTGCGCGCCAGTGTGGCCAGTATCATCTGCCCCGGTTGCAGTGCAGTAACTCCCTGAAAGGGGCTCTGGTAGAAGATGCCGCGGATCTGAAGCTCCTTCTGTGGGAGCAGAGTGAGACGCCATTAGCGGATGTTTTGGGCGCTAATAAATGCCAGCGGATCTCGGTAATCGTTGGCTCCGAGGGCGGAATAACCGAGGCTGAAGCAACATTGGCGCAGTCCCATGGCTATCAAGCTGTTAGTCTGGGGCAGAGAATTTTGCGGACGGAAACCGCCGGCCTTGCGATAATCGCTATTTTACAATATCTTTATGGAGATTTATCCGGTAGTTCAGGCTCAAATTAGCGAACCTATTGATCTGGAAAGGACATGTCATGAAGTGCCCCAAGTGTGGCTACAACAGCTTTGATTATCTCGATAGCTGTAAAAAGTGTGGCAAGGATCTGGTAGAATTTAAACAGCGATTCGGAATCAAGAGTGTTCTGTTTCCTGGTGCTGCCGCGGTAGTGGCAACTGCTCTGGATGAAGAGGGCGCCGAGGCTTCGGAGTTAGCCGCCGCCACAGCGCTTAGTGCTGCGGATATCTCTGCTGCTGCTAAAGTTGCGGAACCGGCAGATGACGGTTCCTCCGGGGACGATTTCGGTTTCGACTTTATGGGTGAAAGCAGCGAAGAAGAAGATCTCTCCTTCGACGAACTGTTTGAAGAGGCTCCGCAAGAAGATGATATGGAAGAGTCCCTTGACGCGCCTAAAACTCCGCCCGAGGCCAAAGCTGCAGAGGTAGATGAAAGTGACTTTGCTTTCGACGTGCCCGAAGCCGATGACGACCTGGAAGATGATTTCGGTTTTGATGCCGAGGATGCCGCGCCCGAGGATGATGAACCCGGCAAACCCAAGGGATCTGCGGAGGGCCCCTCCGACCCTTTTGATTTACCGGAGTCTTCACCTGTGGTGGGGGCTCCGGTAACCACTATCCCTGCTTCAGAAGTAACGACTGCATCCGCTGCAGTGCAAGAGCAGTGGGCGGATGATGAGTCAAATTTATTAGTAGAAGGGGGAATCCCTGAGTCTGCCGCCGCAGAGGCTTTATCCAACGCATCTGACCGCGGACAAAACACGGGATGGTCTTTAGCTGAAGGAGCAGCAGCGCAAGGGGAGAATGATGATGAGCTCCTGCCAGAAGAGTTGCCGGCATCTCTGGGTGGGCGGTTCGCCTCCTTTGTTTACGACGCTGCCATTCTCCTCGTCATTGGGCTGGGCTTTGTCGTTGCTGCCGAACTTTCCATGTCCAGAGAAACCGGACCATTACCGACCATGGAAACGCTGATTGACCTATCGGTTCCCTATTTTCTGGTACTGTTTTTTCTTACCTTCGGATATTTCACCCTGTTTCATTTCCTCGCTGGACAGACCCCCGGCAAGATGCTGACCAGTTTGCAGGTCGAAACCAGTGGCGGGGAGCCGCTGTCCTTTCCCCAGGCCTTTCTGCGCAGTGTCGGCGGCTTGTTGCAGCTTCTTCCTCTGGGTCTCGGCTATCTGCAGTTGCTGTTCAGCGGGGATGGTCGTGGCTGGAATGACCGCCTCGCGGGTACCCGGGTTGTCAAAATCGCACCCAAAAAATAATTTACCCCATTCTTAAAGCGATAAAAGATTCCAGATCGGGGCATTTGATGAACTCATTATGCTCAAGTTCCCAAGCGATGGTGGAGTTCGGCATCGGGCCGTAGTCGTGGCCGGGATAGACCCTGGTCGGTGGCTCCAGCTTTTTCAGACGTTGCAGGCTGGTGTAGAGCTGGTGCACATCACTGCCGGGCAGGTCGGCCCGACCACAGCGGCTGACAAACAGGGTATCTCCTGAGATAATTGCATCTGGCGCGGCAAATACCACCGAACCGGGGGAGTGTCCGGGGGTATACATCACGGTGACGGATGAATTGCCGATGGCTAGCTGCATTCCCTCTGTCAACGGGATGTCGGCGCCGGGAACAGCATCCGGGTGGGCGGCCAGTTGAATTGCACCGGCGGCCAGGATGTCGTCATTGCCTTTGATGTGATCCTGATGGCCGTGGGTATTGAGCAGGAGCTGCACGCTGACCTCGAGACGGGCAGCTTCAGCAAGCACAAGTTGAGGGCGCATCGAGGGATCAACAACGGCGCCCTCACGGGTTTGTGGACAGTAGATAAGATAGGAGAAGTTCTCCATATCGCTGGTCTTGAGCTGGACGATTTCGAGGGCTACCATGGATAAGTCACCGGTTCCTGTTTGCCGATATGGCGGATTTCCATATCGATGATTTTGAAGCGGTCTCCGGTTTTGTGAACCACCCATTCATCCCCCTCTTCAGCTGGTTGGGGGAATTCGCGGGAACCCAGATAAACGTCGTCATTGTCGATCATTCCCCACCAGTCGAGGGAGCCGGTCTGCCAAATCTTGGTCTTTAGAAAAAAGGCCATTGTTTCTCCTGTGTTTAGCGGTAAGTGGTTGAGCCGTGTGAACTTAACCCTTATAGTAGCAGAGAGGGTTGGGTAACAACAACCATGGAACAAGGAGAACTGATTCAATGAAATTTACCAAGATGCATGGCGCCGGCAACGACTATGTTTATGTCAATTGTTTTGAAGAGCAGATTGATGATCCGGCGCGCCTGGCACAGCGCATCAGTAATCGCAACTTGGGTGTTGGTTCTGATGGCTTGATCCTGGTGTTGCCTTCAAGCTGTGCTGATTTGCGCATGCGCATGTTCAATGCCGATGGTAGCGAGGCGGAAATGTGTGGTAACGGCATTCGCTGTGTTGCCAAATATGCTTACGACCATGGTTTGACGAAAAAAACCGACCTTCAGATTGAAACCGGTCATGGCATTCTTGGCCTTCACCTGTTTGTTGGTAGCGCCGGTCGGGTTGAGCGGGTGCGCGTCGCTATGGGCCGCCCCGGATTAACCCGGGCAGCGGTGCCGATGACCGGCCCGGCTGATGAGCAGGCACTCAATATCCCTCTCGAGATTTCAGGCCAGCGCCTGGAGTTGACCTGCCTCTCCATGGGGAACCCCCATGCGGTGATCTATGTCGATAATGTAGAGCAATTTCCCGTTACTCAGTTTGGCCCGCTGATTGAGCATCATCCCTGGTTTCCCAAGCGTACCAACGTTGAATTTGTCCAGATCCTCTCGCCTGCTGAGGTGATTCAACGTACCTGGGAGCGTGGTGCCGGTGAAACTCTGGCCTGTGGTACCGGAGCGGCAGCAGTCACAGTTGCCGGAGTGTTGACCGGACGGACCCAGGGCAGGATCACTAATCACCTGCGCGGAGGGGATCTGTTGATGGAATGGCTTGATGATGGTGAGGTGCTGATGACCGGCCCTGCCGTCGAGGTGTTTTCCGGAGTCTATGCTCCGGGCTAGGAAGGCAGTGTTACCATGAAAGCGGTACTTTTTGATCTGGATAACACCCTCTATGCGCCGGGTTGTGATCTCTTTTCCTTGATTGATGTGCGCATCAACCGCTACATGGAAGAGATTGCCGGTATTGCCCTGGCAGAAGTTGATGGGTTGCGCCGCCGCTATTGGCACGATTATGGGGCGACGTTGCTGGGGCTGATCCGTCATCATAAGATTGATCCGGAGGATTATCTCGACTACGTCCATGATGTGGATGTTGGTAGTCGTCTGGTTCCTGACCTTATCCTGCGTGCGGTGCTGGAAAATTCCGGCATTCCCAGCTATGTTTTTACCAACGGCTCGCGTTGTCACGCCGATCGGGTGCTGGCAGCTCTTGGTATCGATGACCTGTTTGTTGATGTCTTTGATATCCGTATTGCCGGCTACCAGCCCAAACCCAATCCCGACCCCTATCAGCAGGTGCTGTGTCGGTTGGCCCTGCAGGGGAAAGATTGTGTCATGGTTGAAGATCAGTTGCAGAACCTGCAAACCGCAAAGACCTTCGGTATGACCACCGTCCTGGTCACCCCGGAAGCTCAGGTTGGTGGTACTTTTTCCTGTGTCGACAGTCATCTCCACGCAGTGAGCGATATCGCCCCCTTGCTTAATCGCTGGCGTACCGGTGTTCGTTGATGGCTGATCCCTTCCCCTTGCTGCTTGGTACCCATGTCTCAATTGCCGGAGGAATGGAACAGGTCTTTTCCCGGGCCGGCACTATCGGTGCTACCGCCATCCAGGTTTTTACCCGTAATGCCAGTCGCTGGCAGGCCCCTCCCCTGACCGAAAATACCATTGCGGCGTTTTGCGCGGCCCGACAATCAAGTACTGTGCGTTATGTTGCTGCCCATAGCAGTTACCTGCTGAATCTCGCCAGCCCGGACCCGGATCAGCGCCAACGCTCGATCCTCACCTGCATTGATGAGTTGGATCGCTGCCGACGGCTCGGCATCGAGTCGCTCGTTATTCACCCCGGATCGCACAAGGGGGAAGGCGTAGCTGCCGGGTTGACAGCCCTATGCCGAAGCTTTGAGCAGATTTGCCGGCAAGTCGGTGATGAGGTAACCATCCTGCTGGAAAATACCGCCGGTCAGGGCCATGCTCTCGGGGCGCACCTGGAGGAGTTGGCCTGGGCGTTTGAACGTCTCGACTCTGGTCGTTTTGGTCTCTGCCTGGATACCTGTCACGCCTTTGTTGCCGGCTACGATATCAGTGCTTCACAGGGTTATGAGCACCTGATGGAGCAGATTGAGCGGTTGATCGGTATTGACAGGTTGCAACTCTTTCATCTGAATGACAGTAAAAAACCCTTGGGTTCCAGGGTGGATCGTCATGAACACGTTGGCCAGGGATTGATCGGCGTTGAGGGCTTTCGGCGCTTGATGCAGGATCAGCGCTTGATTCATTGCCCAAAAATTACCGAAACGCCGCCGGGTGAAAATAACTGTCACGATCTTGAAAATCTGGCATTGTTGCGGCAATTGGCTCAAGGGTAGAGGCTGTAAATTTTTTCAGTAAAAAGGACAAATGATGCGTGCGGTAGTGCAACGGGTCACCCGGGCGGGAGTGACTGTAGCAGGAAAAAAAGTCGCAGATATTGCCAGTGGTTTGCTGGTGCTGCTGGGGATCGAGCAGGGGGATAATGAGAAGGACGCTGTTTACCTCGCCGACAAGATCACCGGGCTGCGGATTTTTGAAGATGCGGATGGTAAAATGAATCTGTCAGTCGCCGATATTCAGGCAGAGGTGCTGGTGGTGTCGCAGTTCACCCTGCTTGGAGACTGTCGTAAAGGGCGGCGTCCCGGTTTTTCAAACGCGGCAGCACCGGAACTGGCCGAACCTTTGTGCGATCGTGTTGTTACCTTGTTACGGGCGCGCGGGGTTACGGTGCAAACCGGGGTTTTTCGGGCCGATATGGCGGTGGATCTGGTGAATGATGGGCCGGTGACCTTGCTCATCGATAGCACAAAGTTGTTTTAGCTGGAGAGTAAGATGATAAGAATGATCCTGATGGTGGTTTTTTGTTTATCACCAATGATGGTGGAGGCGACCTTGTACTCCTGTCGTGACCGCGAAGGGCGACTCCATGTTACCGATAACCTCCAGTCCCTACCGGATGAGTGTCGCGCTGATGACCGTGAAGTAGAGGCCAGGGAGCCTGATCCTCAGGATGTTGTTCCCGAAGCTCCTCCTCCGCTAGTGGATACCCGCTCACGTTTTGAGCTCCAATTGCTTGAACAGCAGCGCCGCCAGCAGGAGCAGGAACAACGCGAAGAACAATTGATCAGGGAAGCGCGGGGTTTGGCTGCCCAGTTTGAGCAGGCTCAGCAGGATCGTCGTAATGCCATTACGCGCTGGAGTGCCGATTCGCGTCGTATCATTGAACAAGCGGGTGAGGAGGTGACCGCAGCCCGCAACGGTAAGCAGCGGATGCTGATTAATCTTGAGCAGCAGCGGCTGTCGATCAGAGCCTCAGAACAGGTGAGGGCCATTCTTGAAACAATTAATGAACCCTGATCGGTGAATAGAATGGTAAAATAGTTTCATTTGTCTTTGAGGAGTTCTTTGATGCGTGTGCGTAATCGCAAAAAGGCTTCATTGTTCATAGTGCGGGTCTTTGGCAGATCAATTTTGATGTCATGACTGATCCGGCCCGGATTCTTGTCAAACAGCAGGATCCGATCCCCGAGCAGCAGCGCTTCACTGACATCGTGAGTCACAAAGAGAATTGTTGGCGCGAATTGCCGGCGTAACTCCTGTAGCAGGCTCTGCATCTGCTCACGGGTCTGGGCATCGAGGGCGCCAAAGGGCTCATCCATCAACAGGATACGGGGCTTCAGAATCATGACCCGTGCCAATGCTACCCGCTGTTTCATCCCTCCCGAAATCTCACGCGGTAGATAGTCACCAAAACCGTTTAAGCCCATCAGATCAATAAATCGATCAACCTCATATTGCTTCTGTCGCCGGTTCAAAGGAAGATTGGTGAGGCCGAAGGCGATATTTTCCCTGACCGTCAACCAGGGGAAGAGGGCATCTTCCTGAAACACCATGCAGCAGGCCGGACCTGCGTAATGCAAGGGGTCGCCATGAAAAAAAATATTGCCGGCGCTGGGTTTGATAAAGCCGGCCAGCAGCTTGAGCAGGGTCGACTTGCCACAACCGCTGCGACCAAGCAGGCAGACCAACTCTTTTTGCGCAACCCTGAAGGAAAGATCCTTCAAGGCACTGATCTGTTCATTAGCGTCTGATGTGAAGCGCTTGGTCAGGCCTTTGACCTCGAGAATGACCGGCTCAGTTACTAGGTCCTGGCGGGGGTGGATGATCTGCAGGTGGCTGCGGCTCATGTCAGTCTCCGCGCACTTTTGAAGAACAGCCGCAGCAACAGATGCAGGCCGGTATCGCACAAGCGACCGATCAGGGCAATGAGGATGATGCCAACAATGATGATGTCATTGCGCCCCAGCATCCGGGCATCCATGATCACCGCACCAAGGCCGTTGGGGACGCCGGTCAGTTCACCTAACACCAGATAGGCCCAGGAAATTCCCATCCCCAGGCGCAGACCGGTAACGATGTGGGGCATGGCTGCCGGAATCAGCACGCGATAAATCCGGCGCCGGCGGTTCATGCCAAGCATGGTTCCGGCCTGAATCATGGTGGGATTGATCTGGCGGGCACCGGCTTCAGCATTGAGAAAAATCGGAAAGAAAGCAGCCAGGGCGACGAGAAAAACCGTAGTTTTAAGGCCGATACCAAACCAGATCAAGGCCAGGGGAAGCCAACAGATGCCGGGTACCGCACGCAGGGCATTGAGGGTGCTGCCCAGCAGTAATTGAATGCTGTTAAGGCGTCCTGAGAGCAGCCCCAAGGGCAGGCCAATGATGGTGGCCAGAGCAAAACCGAGGAGCACGCGGCCAATGCTGGCGCTGAAATCACCAAGAAAACGACCGGTATAGATACCTTTTTGAGGATCACCCAGAATATAGTCAAATCCGGCAACCAGAACCTGCTGCGGGTGGGGTAGAAGATAGGTGGGAATTAACTCCCTGCTGCTGATCAGGGACCAAGCCAGGACCAGAACCAGAGGGAGTACCCAGGGTAAAAAGCGTTGCAACTGGGGATTGGTTGTCATCTTGCTCATGGATTGTTATTGACCTTCCGGACAAAGGACAGATCGAACAGCTGCTCGTAGTCAGGTTGCCTGCTGATGATGCCAAGGGCCTGCATCTGCTCACCCAGGGCGCGCACCTGACGGATAAAGCCGTCATCCATATTCCAGGTCAGCTCCATGTTGCTGACCGCCTGCTCCAGAATCGCTAACGGAGTGCCGAATTTTGCTGCCCCCTGTAACCAGCTCTGCGGATTGGCATTGAGCCAGTCGGTGGCAGCAGCATGGGCGTTTACCAGTTGCTGGATCAGCTCGGGTTGTTTCTCGATCGTAGAACGATTGACGATCATGGCGGCATTGATGGTCCCGAGGGAATCTTCAAAGTAGGGGTAAGAGAGGATGCGGCCGAAGCCCTGGTCAACTGCCAGAGTCGGGAAGGGCTCCCCCGATAAAAAGGCATCGATATTTCCTCGCGCCAGAGCAATCCCCATGTCGAAAAAATCCACCCGCATCAGTTTGACGTCAGTTGCCGGTGAGAGACCATTGCGTTGTAAGGTTTCACGCAGCAGGATTTCATGCATGGTGCCCGGCACATAACCGATGGTTTTGCCCTTGAGATCGGCAACCGCTGTAATACCGCTGTCGCTGCCGACAACCAGAGCCGAGGCACGGTTACACAAAGCCGCGACAATAACGACTGGTTGTCCCAGAGAAGCAGAATGGATGGCATGGGCGAGGGTGGTGCCGGTCATGGTCAGGCTGCCCGCCAAGAGGGCGGTTTTCTGATCTGCAGGATTGGTGAAGGTGCGCACGTCAATAGTGACATCTGCGGGCAGAAAATCCTGGTAGAAAAAAGGCTGTATGGTTTGGGCCGTTTTCCAGGTCCCTATCCGCAGCTCACCGGCAACGCCCGCTGTTGGAAGTCCTGCAATCATCATCAACATCAGTGCCGCTAAAAACCTGCGAAGAAAAAAAAGATTCATCACTGTGCCTTATAGCTGGGCGTTACTGTTGCCGTGCAATAGCAGTTGGAGGGGAGCAGGGGGTCAAGATTCATTTCCCGCTGGATCTGTTGACAGCCTTCAATGCCGTGGCCGCGGCCTTTGCCGGTATCGTCGATGCCGTCGCGCGGGTTGGAACCCACCTCCGGAAAAAACAGGTTGGCTCCGGTCATCAGTGATGTGGCGTGTGGCTCATGGGTGCAGTGGGCTTTGGGGACATTGCCCATAATCAGCCGGCTGATGGCAACCAGTCGCGCCATTTCCAGTTCGGTAATCATGCCGAACTTTTCCATTGGTGAGCCGGGAAAATTGATGCGGCGCATGATGCCGCTGTAAGTCGCTCCGTGGTCACGGGCAAGCAGCATCAGATCAACCATCTCTTCGGCGCTGTGTTCCGGCCCAACAGGTTCAATGCAATTAGCCCAGTGCAGTCCCACCTCGCGCAGCACGTTGATGGTAGCAATGCGCTTGTCACGATTGAGCGGGGTGTCACGTCCTTCCCCCAGCCTGACCGCGTGGTAGGCACCGACAAATCCGGCCTTGAGCAGTTCTTCGCCTTCGCGATGGTTGATGTCACGGGTGTTGGCTACCAGTGGGGTTGAAGCTTCGCGACTGAGAATTCGTCCGATTTCCAACAGTTTTTCAAACGGGTAGGTGCCAGTGGTCATCAGATTCAATCCATCAGCATTCTGACTCTGCGCATGTTTCGCCCAGGCCACCACCTGCTCGATGGAGAACTCGGTTTTCTCAGTAAAAATACCGGCCGTATAGGTCAGGCTACAGAACAGACAATCTAAAGGGCAGGGTTCAACGTTCAGGCCGATGTGAAAGTGATTCTCGCCTTTGAATCCGAACTGCTCTTTTGACATCCGGTCAGCGGTGGCCATCAGCTGATAGCAAGCCTCTGAGTAGAGGGGAATAGTCATCAGGTGCAGAGCGTCTTCACGGGTTAAGGAGGCATATTCAAGAGCTTTAGAAAAAATATCCTGATAGCGCAAGTGCTGTAATGTCACTGCTGAAACCTTTCTGTGAATCAATGGTTTTTCTCTTAAAGTAACACAATAGCCGGTGTGGAGGCATCCATCACCGGCTATAAAAGCGGATCTTTTCTTTCTGAAAATTCTGAGCAGATTCTCCTCAGGGTTTAACAACATCGCCTGGGAAGGCTTTGTTGTAGGCTTCCTGCCCTTTAGTCAGGATAAACATCCTGCTGGGGTCGATTCCATTCTTCTGTAGGTAATCATAAGGTCTGGTGGCACCGCTGCCTCCACGCGGGCAGATAACAACAATGTCTTCACTGGTTACTTTAGCTCTGTCCAGCACAATATCCAGCTTGCGGTAATCGGCTTCTGATTCCAGCGGTCGGGCGAAGGTCTGAATCGCTATCGGCAGATAGCCACTAGCAAATTCCTTGAGGTTCTGGCTTGAGAAGACCATTAATTTGCCCTGCTCAACATCGCCGGCATCCAGCCTGGCTTTAAACTCTTGCGGTGAAATGTAATTGTAGTCTTTTGCGATGCCCAGAGATGTCATAGCCAATGAGAGGACGAAGGCCAGGCAGAGGATAAAATACTTGTTCATTTGCTTCTCCTTATGCTTTTGGGTTGATTGGTTGTGAGGTTTTTTCTGAAGATGGTGAACGGCGCCGGATCTTCGGGTACATCACCGGAATCAGGGAAACGATCGCAATCAAGAGCAGACCGAACAGAAATGTCGGTGATATGTTTCCTTGAAACAGATCGAGCAATGAGCTGGAAAAAACAATGAAGGCAATACAGCCCGGGAGCATGAAGACGAAAGTGGCCAGGGCGTAATGGCTGAGCTTGATGCCGGTCAGGCCAAAGGCGTAATTGAGCAGATTAAAAGGGAACAGGGGGATCAGCCGAGTCAGGGCGACCATTTTCCACCCCTGTGCGGCGACCTGCATGTCAAGTTGCCGCCAGCGCGCACCGGACAACCGGCTTTTGACCAGATCACGGGCGAGATAACGGGAGACCAGGAAGGCAAGGCAGGCGCCGGCGGTTGCCGAGGTAATGCTGTAGACGACCCCCCATAAAGGCCCGAATAAAATCCCGCCGACAATGGTGATCGGCAGCCCGGGCAGAAACAGCACCGGAGTCAGGGTGTAGATCGCCATATAGATCAGTGGGGCGAGCATGCCGTACTCTTGCAGCAGGTCGCGCAGGCGTTCTTGCTCGAGATACTGGGCAATGCCGGTTTGATAAGCAACAATCACCGCAATAATGAGTAGAGCAACTATGGCAAGTTTGCCCATGATCGACCTGGATTTTCCGGCCGTCGGTGGGACAAAAGTGCGTTCCCGGGTTGTTGCTGCGGAGAAATGACGCTGTAGGCTTTTTTTGAACTGCAGGCGCTTAAGATAGGTAAAGGGGGCTTGGGTGACCTTGTGTTGTGTGGTTAGAGCCGTTTGCGGTTCAAATATCAGATCCAGAATATGGCCGGTGGTTGTCCGGTTGCTGAAACTGTTAGTACAACCGGCGCAGTAACTGATAATCGGTTTGCCTTGAGCTTCTTCGAGGCGCTGATCGATCCACTGCTGTGCCTGTTCCGGCACCAGGCAACTCGCACCGCCACCCTCGCCACAACAGATAGTGCGTTTCTTGCTGTGGGGCATCTCTTCGGTCCGGGCCCCGGCCTTTGACAGCAGTTGTCGCACCGCATCTTGGGCCCTTGTGTCAGAACGCGTAACGCAGGGGTCGTGAACAGTGACAAGGGTTTCCATGGTAGCCGGATGTGCTGGTGGGTGCTCAGCAAGAACCTCGTAGATTGTTCGGATGGTCAGCTCGGGCGCATATTGATTGAATACTCTTGAACAATTGGGGCAGGCGACCAGCACCTGTTTGATGCCATGGGTTGTCAGGTAATGGTGCATTTCCTCAAACATGGCAGCAAAATGACCATCATCCCCTAAGTCATGGGAGGGTTTATTGCAACAATCAAGGACAATACCGAGCGCTGGAATGATCTGCTGCAGATGTTCAAATACCTTGCCGGTGGTGTCAGCACGGCTGCCAACCAGGGCGCAGCCAGGGAAAAAGATGGTGTCACAACCCTTGGGCAGGGCGTACCAGCTGTAGATTTTGGAGTTTCCGGTACGCTCATACTTGCGCAGGCCCCGATGTTCCGGCAGATCGGACAGCCCCCGGGCAAAAGCTTCGCGGCGCATTTCAAGAAACATGTCCGCCGGGTCAAGGCCATCCGGGCACACCTGGGCGCAGAGTCCACAGAGGTTACATTCAAAGGGTCGGGCCAGCAGTTTCGGGTTGTCAGGATCATAGTCAGACGCCTGTTGCAGTGGATCACCATAGCGTGTGAGGAAATGACACTCAGCAACACAGACGCCACATTGGCTACAATGATGTTGATGTTCGTCAAGTTGCCGGCGCAGGTTCTGATTGATTGTTTCACTATCGGCAGCAACTGTCTGGGCGGAAGGCATTCGCGCTGTTCCTTGGTGGTTAGGGATTGAATCGGAAGACTTTGATGGTAAACAGAATGATCATTTCAACGTGAAACACATGCTAAAAGCTTGACCCAGAAGGGTCAAATGGATAATTTTGATCAATCCGATGGTGTCTATTGTGTAAACCGATAGGAGTACTTATGACCCTGCGTCAGCTTGAACTGTTTGTAGCGGTTGCTGAAACCGGCAGCTTTTCCCGTGGTGGTGAACTTTTGTCCCTTACCCAGTCAACGGTGAGTCAACATATTGCTGCCCTTGAAGAGGAATTCGATACGCGGTTTCTCGATCGGATCAGTAAGGGGGTCGTTCTTACTGGCGGAGGAAGGGTCTTTCTGCACCAGGCTCGGATGATTCTGGCCGAGGTTGTCCAGCTTAAGCAGGCGATGAACCGTTTTCATGGCATCGATCGTGCCAGTCTTGAATTGGGGGCGAGTAATATTCCCGCAAATTATCTGGTGCCACGACTGTTGCCATTATTGCAAGAGCGCTATCCGGGAATTTCAATGACTGTGCGAATGGGGGACACCCAGCAGATTCTCGATGATATTCGCGCCCAGCACGTGGAGTTAGGTTTGGTAGGAGGTCGAATTGAAGATGATCATTACCGTTACACCCCGATTATGTCGGATGAATTGATTTTAATTGTCGGTACCGATCATCCCTTGGGTCAGGTGGGAACAATCAGTCTCGAGCAGGTTTTTGAGCTGGGATTGGTGGTTCGTGAACCGGGTTCGGGAACTTGGCAAAGCCTGAATAATGCCCTGCTCAAAGCCGGTCGTGATCCACAGGCACTGCATGTGCTGGCGCGACTGGGAAGCAACGAAGCGGTACGTCGTACCGTCGCCGCCGGCTATGGCTGTGCTTTTGTCTCCGATCTGTCGGCCAGGGAAAGTATCCAGCGCGGGGAATTGTGCCGGGTTGAGGTTGATGGCCTGCGGATTGTCCGCCAACTCTGGCTGGCAGAGATGGCGGAGCGCACCAGCTCCCCAGCGGCCCAGGCAGTAAAGCAATTGGTTCTTGAAAATTTCGGAAGCAGGGAACATTAAGGCCGGTTAGAAGTGCTTTACATTAATGGTTTTCCGGTTAAACTGTCATTGTGTTATTCTCTGCTGTGAAAATGCTATTAATTTCAACGGGTCTATTCACTACTAATGAAAAGGAGCGATGCTGATGAGAAAAAAGATTATTCGCTATATCGGTAAACCTTTATGTCTTTTCCTTGCCCTGTGCTTCCTTACTGTTGATGTCGGTATTCGTACCGCGCAGGCAGGTATGATCAGTACCGAAACGGTTCTTGCCGCACAGGCCAATAATGAGGCGCGCACGCAGGTAGTGGATTTTTTTGCGCGTGAGGATGTCCGGCAGGTCATGACGGCTCAGGGGGTGGCTGCGGATGAAGTGGCTGCGAGGGTGGCCAGCCTGTCCGATGCTGAAATTGTCCAGATTGCCAACGAACTCGATCAGCTTCCTGCAGGGGCCAGTCTTGGTACGGTGGTCGGCGCTGTCCTGTTTATTTTTGTGGTCCTGCTGATCACTGATATTTTGGGATATACCAAGGTGTTCACTTTTGTCCAGCCCATTCGCTAAATGTTGATAAACCAGTTACAAAGCGCAGGTGGGCGGTGGCTTGCCTGCGCTTTTTTTGGTATTGCCATCCTCATCATCATCAGTGGTTGCAGCACCTATCAATATCAGAGCGCTTTGTATCCTGAGCCGCAACGCGTCTACCTCGCTGAAGTCCCTTTTTTTGCGCAGGAAGAGTACCAGTGTGGTCCGGCGGCGCTGGCCATGCTGCTGGCATGGAATGGTGAGGAGGAATCCCTGGCCCAACTGGGTGAACAGGTTTATTCACCGGGGCTTCAAGGGAGTCTGCAGCCATCCATCGTTGCCGCTGCCCGGCGCCGGGGTTATGTGGCGTATCCCCTGCATGGCTGGTCCGAACTGGTGGCTGAGCTTAAAGGCGGACAACCGGTGATGATTCTCCAGAATCTTGGCTTGTCCTGGTATCCGCGGTGGCATTATGCCGTGGTGATTGGTTACGATCAGGCTGTAACAACGGTGATGCTGCATTCGGGGATTTATCCTGAAATGCAGATGCCGATGGGGGTTTTTGAGCGCACCTGGCGGCGTGGCGATTACTGGGGGCTGGTGGTTGTCCCACCGACTGTTCTGCCGGCCAGCGCGACAGAAAATGCTTATCTGACCGCCGTAGTTGGTCTGGAACGGGCCCAACAGTTTTCAGCCGCAACAACCGCCTATCTGAGTGCTGCCAAGGCCTGGCCCAACAGTTTTGTTGCCTGGATGGGGGCAGGTAACAGCAGTTACAACGATGGAGATATTGATACTGCTATCCGCTCTTTTCGTCAGGCGGCAGCGCTACAACCGGACAATGGTGTTCCGCTGAACAATCTGGCTCTGGTGCTTGCGCAAGTGGGTCGACATCCAGAGGCTCTGGCAGTGATTGACCAGGCTATCAATCGGGGTGGAAAATGGCAAGGGATGTTCCGGCAGACTCGACAGAAAATTGTTGCTGAGGCCGAACTGGCCCAATGAAATTATTTGCCCCTATCGCCGGGGTAACATGTCCTATTTCAATAGTTTACTGATGATTTCCCGATACTTGGTTTCGATGACGTGACGCTTTTTTTTCAGGGTGTTGGTGAGCTCTTCGCCGGCAGTAAATTCCTTGTCAAGAAAATGAATGTTCTGGAGTTTTTCAAAAGGTTTAAACCCCTTTTTGGCATTCAGCAGTTTGTTGATTTCTGCTTTCACGCGATCGAGGACCTTTTGGTCAGAAAGAAACTGATCCTTGGTTTCTGTCAGTTGTTCCGCCTTATCGGCGATGAATTCACGTAACAGCTCCATATCGGGAATGATCAGTGCCCCCAGCCCTTTTTTATCCTGGCCGACCAGAACCGCGTCGGTGACAAAAGGGAGCTGGGTAATGGTCGATTCAATCCGACTAGGATCAATGTTCTCACCGCTGGCCAGGACAATAATCTCTTTAGAGCGCCCAGTAATAACCAGTTCACCGCTCAATGTCAGTTTGCCCAGATCACCGGTGCGAAAAAAGCCGTCAGCAGTAAATGCGTTGCGGTTTTCTTCAGCGTCCTGGTAATAGCCGGGGAACACCTGCTCTCCGCGAACCTGAATTTCTCCCTCTTCTCCCGCTGGTAGGCTCTGACCATCATCTGTGACAATCCGCAGCTCCGTCCCTTTTGTGGGTGGCCCCAGGGTCCCGAATACCTCACAGTTCAAAGCCCGTCCGGCAATGGCTGGGGCGCATTCGGTCATGCCGTAGGCGTTGACGATGCGGATGCCGATGGCATCGATCCACTCATCGAGATAGCTTGGCAGACTCCCCCCCCCACTGATCGCCATGCGTAAGCGCCCACCAAAGCGTGCCTGTACCGCCGCCAGTTTTTTTTGCGCGAATCGGTAAGGCAAAAACAGGGCGACCAATATCCCTAAAGAGAGCAGCTTTTGTCCGGCAACAACCAGGGGAGTGAATTTATGAAAACGCGGCAGCTGATCTTTCAGACGGCGCCGGTGAAAACGGTATGTAGCTGAGATAGAGACGAGTCTTTTAAATATGCGCGCTTTGCGTGGGTTCTGTTTTTCCAGGGTTTGATTGATTTTGGTGTACATTGATTCCCACAGGCGTGGCACCGTTGCTACCAGGGTCGGCTTGTAGGTTTCCAGATCGGCTGCAAAGGTTTTGATGCTTGAATAAACAGTGCAACACCCCTTTGATAGGGCAAGATATTCGCACGCTCGTTCAAAAATATGCCAGCTCGGTAGAATGGAAACAAAGCTGTCGGTTTCTTTAAGGGCAATGATTTCGGGCAGGGTGTGGACGTTGTACATGATGTTACGGTGGGTGAGGATAACCCCCTTGGGTTTGCCGGTGGTTCCCGAGGTGTAGATCAGGGTAAAGGTGTCGTCAAGGCTTAAGGTATAGCGCCGGGCAATGAATTCTTCCCGGTCAGTTGGCGTGATGCTGCGGTTCTCCAGGATGTCGTTGTAGCTGTAGACATTATCGAACCAGCGGTGGGTTTTGCCCCCTTCGATGACGAAAATCGAACGCAGCTTTTTCATCTTCTTGAGGATGGGGCTGTGAGCCTTGAGCAGTGCTTCGGTTTCAATTACCAGAAATTCGCAGTCGGCATGCTCGAGAATATATTCGAGCTCGCAGGTCGGGGTGTCGCTACCGCGCGGCACACTGATCGCCCCAAGGGAGATCAGGGCAAAGTCGGTGACAATCCAGCCATAGCGATTGTCAGATAGCAGCATGATCTTGCTGCCTTTGCCGACCTTATGGGAGGTAAAGGCCTTGGCCAGAATCAGGGCATCTTCAAAAAGTTTGGCGTAACTGACCTGAAACTCGCTGCCGGCGGCGCGGTAGATAAATGCATCGTGTTCAGCATAGTTCTCACAGCTGGCAAGCAAGGTATCAAACAGGGTGCCCTGGGGCGTGATAGTGGTTACCATGGTGGTTACTAGCCGCAGCACTTTTTGAATTTTTTACCACTGCCACAGCTGCATGGGTCGTTACGACCGACCTTGAAGACTGTCACCGGCGGAGACTTGACCATTTCCCCTTCGGTGAAATACCAGTTGCCCTCGACTTTAGCAAAATGCCCGCGCTCATGATGGTTGCGGATCACCCCTTTATCGCGAAAACGGGCGATGAATTCGACCTCGCCCTGCTCATCATCAGCGCCACCGGCATTAGTGCTAACAACGTCCAGACTCAGCCACTGAGACTTCTCTGCCCAGCTTTTGGTTCCTTTATGGTCGTAATTGGTGCGGTGATCAGGGTGGGTACTGTTAAAGAGGAAGTCGACAGCTACTTTTTCATGAGCACTGTAGCGGGCACGCATCAATTCTTCAGCGGCAACTGCGATTCTGTTGCCGTTGATGACCGGCTCGCAGCAATCGGCATAATCCCTGTTGGTGCC